>JACQUX010000030.1 GCA_016210045.1 Deltaproteobacteria bacterium
CCGCCACCGATGACAATCAGATGATATTTTTTATTTTCCATATTTGCTCCTCGGTATCGATGTCTTCCAATTGAGGGAGACATGAAACGTGAAGTTCCAGTTTTTCCGCGACTCGCAGGGTCTGCGCAAAAACACGTTCGGTACCCCAATCGATTCCGGTAAAAATCGCCGGATACGCACGCTTGCAACCGATCAGATAATAACCGCCGTCTTTTGCCGGTCCGAGCACAAGATCGGCTTTCTCCAAATCATCAAAAGCCTTCAGAATGAGAGAACGATCCACATCAATGCAATCGGTTCCGATCAAGACGGCATGGTCGGTTTCCGTCAAGGCTTGGATGAAGGCCTGCTTCATCCTTTCACCGAGATCACCGCCGGATTGGGGTTTAAGGTGGCTCATCTGAAGCCACGACTGAAATCTCTCTCTCAACTCCGGAGGATCGTAGCACAAGACTTGGGCGAACTCCCCATTGCAAGGCCTCGTATTCTTCACCACGATTTCGACCATCGTCTTGTAAGCCGAAGCCGCATTGGCCGCTCCGATCGTTTGTGCCAAACGGCTTTTGACTTTACCAATCTCAGGATACCTGGCGAACATCAGAAGTTTTTTCATAAAGTTTTTTCCATTCAGGCCAGGCCTGGCGAGTCCACCGTCGGGCATAATCCCAAGTGAGCCTTGCCCAACCTGTCTCGGCATAGCGACGGGCGCTCGTGTAGAGCGAGGCACCGGTGCACCGAAGTGGGACTCTCTTTTGCATGGCCCGCCACACGAAAAGATGATCCTCCCCGTAAGGAACATTTTCGGGGAAACCACCCATTGTCTCGAAAACTTCTTTTGCTACGGCAAACCCCTGATCGCCGAAAGGTAGACCCATGAGTCGCGAGCGAATCCAACAACCGATTTCATTGATGCACATCAGTGGCGGCCCATCGGGCAAAAATCTTAAGTGGAAATAATGAAGGGCATGTGGATTTTCGCCCAGTGATCCGAGCAAAGCGGCGAGAGTTTTTGACGAGAGCCTGGAGTCGGCATGCAAAAACCACAGGAAATCACGCGTCGCGTTTCGTGCTCCCTCGTTGAGTTGTTGGGCGCGTGATGAGCCTTGAACCACGATCAACTCCGCCTCTTTTTCAATCGGTCGAAGATCTCCCAAGAGCGCTTCGAGCGCGTTTTCGCCTGGTCCGACAGGAATGATGATCGAGATGTCTCTGAAAGTAATCATAAACCTTTAACAGCACCCTTGGTTGGATGGAGGCTCGTCTGAACCGATTGATCCTTTCGGGCCACAATCAAATAAACCGTAGTGAGTCGATAGATCCCCTTCAACGCGGAAGTGCGGTGCATATCGCGTTTGGGTCAGCATGGCCGCCGTGTTGCTGCAGACGAGCACGGGCCTTCCTTTTTCAAAGAGGTGGTGATCATCCAGAGGGAAGGCTTGCGGACATTGGGGGATGGTCCCCAGGTAATAAGCCACCTGACCATAATCCTCACAGCGATCTTCCAACTTCAGCTTGAAGGCCCGAACGGTCACCGAATAAAATGAAATGCCCCCCAGTTGATGCTCAAGCCCAGGGTTTTCGATAGTAAGTTTTCTTTGTGTCACCACACGATGATCCAGGCACCCCACATCCATCATGAGTCTTCGGAAATCCTCGGCATACAACGCACCACCAAGGCACTCGCCGACCAATGTCGGATCTTTTGCCAGATGTGCTGGTATTCGCCGGTCGGAAAAGATATCCGCGAAATAGAGTTCCCCGCCGGGTTTCAACACGCGGAAGATTTCGGAAAAGACCCGCCGTTTTTCCGGCGAGAGATTGATGACACAATTGGAGACCGCGACATCAATGGACCCGGTCTTGATCCCCAATCCCTCAAGGTCTTCGATGTACCCGTTCAAGAATTCCACGTTACTCTTTTCGTGTCCGAAGGTTTGAGCGTGATAGTCGACATACTTCTTGGCAATCGCCAATTGTTCCGCCGTCATATCGACACCGATCACCTTGCCTTCCGGTCCCACGAGTTTGGAAAGGAGGAAGGTATCCCGCCCCGTTCCGCAACCGAGATCCAAAACCGTTTTTCCCTCCAACGCCGCAGGGATTGGCGAGCCGCAGCCGTAAAATTTCTCCAACACCTCCGGATGAATCTGTCTGAGGATGGGTTTCAGATGTGCGGGCATGGCATCCAGCGTGCAACAGGCGTTGGTTTTCAGGTCAGCATTGGTTTTGAGAGTCTTCCCGTAATATTGTTTTACCGTTTCCAGAGTTTGATGATTGTCCGTCATATAAGTTCTCCTCCACAAGATGACCCGGCCCCCGCCGTACAGCCAAAGCAATGGTTGGCAAAGGCGATGGGAGTCCCAAAGATTTGATCGAAGGATTCAATGTCCCAGATCGTTCGATGTTTTCTTCCAATGGGAATCTCCAACATCTGGTTAAAATCGCAATCGTAGATTTTCCCATTCCACCCGATGGAAATCAGATTTCGGCACATGACGCTCGAAGCCGCAGCGGCATTGAAACCGTTCACCAGCAGCGTCATGTATTCTTCATATTTATTTTCTCTGACCAACTGATCCAGGAATCGCTTGATCGGCATGTTGGTGATCGTGAGAAGACGGTTGAACTCGATGTCGAAGAGTTCGCGCAGTTCTTTTTTGTAATCGAGTTCGAGCTTCTCTTGTGAGGGGGGCAAAAAGGCCCCCAGCGGATTGTAAACCAGATCGAGTTCGAGTCCCGAATCGTTCTTCCCGTAACCGAGCTCATTCAATAACCGCAAGGCGCGGATACTTTTATCAAAGACACCGCTGCCTCGCTGAGCATCCACATTCTGCTTGGAATAACACGGGAGAGAGGCCACGATCTTCACTTGATGTGTTTTCAGAAAATACACGGTTTCCTCCTGACCCTTTTCGAAGAAGACCGTCAGGTTGCATCGGTCGATCACTTCCTTGTTCCGCTTTCTGGCTGCTGCAACCAAGGTGCGAAAATGCGGATTGAGTTCAGGCGCGCCTCCGGTGATATCGACGGTATGAATGGTGGGTGAGAAATCAAGGAGTTCAATCAAACGGTCCACCGTTTTCTTCTCCATGATCTCGGTCCGTTTGGGACCGGCCTCCACATGACAATGATGACAGGCCTGATTGCAGAGCTTCCCGACGTTCACCTGTAAAATTTCCAGTGGTTTTCGTGTGATGTCGATCCGATGTTCAGCCAGTTTGTTTTCAAATGAGGGGATTGGCTGGCTCATACAATCACCTCCCTTAACAGCAAAAAGAAAACGCCACTCAAGATCATGGCGACTGGTAAAGTGATCAACCATGAGGCGATGATGCTACTAATCGTTTTTACGTGGGCCTTTGACGTGGCCGCACCGATTCCAAAGAGAGCACCACAGGAGACATGGGTCGTGGACACCGGCATCCCTAAACGGGAAGCAAAGATAACAAGGAAACTTGTGACCAAATTCGCGAGAAGTCCTTCGGCGTGATTCAACTCCGTAATGTCATGGGACATCGTTTCAGCCACCTTTTTGGCATGCAGGATTCCCCCGACTCCGATAAAAAGACCCACAAGCGTCATGGCCAAGAGCGGATTAAAATAACCGCCTACCAACAAAATAGCGACGATCTTCGGCGTGTCATTTAAGCCCCTCGCAAAACTCACCGCCCCGGCGGATAAGTAGTGAAGGGCATCCAAGAGCGATCCCACATCGATTCCAAAAACATGTCCCTGATAGCGTTCCACACATTGTGCTTTCGTGCCCACGGTGACTTCGATTCCCGATGTGACGGTCATGAGGGCCTGTTCCGTCGAAATCCCTTGCGGAACAACACCTAAAACCTTGGTTCCCACACAAAGACAATTCTCTTTGGTGATGTTCAAAAAACGACCCGTTTTTCTGATGAGAGGGTAAAGAGCCATTGCTCCCAAAATCGCGAGCACCGGACTGATCAAAAGAGGGAGAAAAAAAGTGCCGAACACCTGGCCAAGATGGATTCCCGCTCCCGACGCTACAAATCCCGCACCGATCAAGGATCCCACCAAAGAGTGAGTGGTGGAGATGGGGAATCCGAAACGGGTGGCAAGCCACACGGTCGTTGCCGCCGCGAGTCCGACGGCCAACGGAAAACTTTTGAGTTCGAGGATGTGATTCGGCACCAAGTCTTTGCCGCTAAAGGCAACGATCAACCCTTTGGCCAGGAGTACGGCAGTGAGTGAACCGAGGAGCGTTGTGATCGTCGCCCAGGCCAATGCCTTGTTATATGTGGTGGTGCCGCTCCCATAAAGAGTGGCAACCCCCTTGAAATTATCATTGGCTCCGTTGGCATGGGCCAAGAATATTCCGATGAACAGACTGAGCAACACGAATGACATCTTTTACCTCTCCCTCATGAAACGGCGCATGATCGACAAGACTCTTTGGTAGACGAATAAACAATCCCGACGATTGCACCGTAAACTAAATGACCGATCAGACTCCCGAACGCCGGTGCGAAGGCCCCTGAAAACAACCCCATTCCCATCATCGGCATGACAACAACTTGTGCCATAAGCCAGGGAGCCAGTCCATAAAGCGCACCGCGAAGGATGGCGGGGCCCGGCAGTCGCCCCTGAACGAACGCATAGCCGAAAGAGAGCACCGTTCCGACCATGAAGTGGGCGATCCATCCCAACACGATTGCCCCTCCCATTTGACTGGCCAGCATGCCGGGGATATCCATCTTGGGGAGCCCCATCATCGGAGCCCCGAAGGTTGCCACGATGGTGATTGCGACGGTCCCCAGTACGCCTGCGAAAACCGCCTTTTTGATATTGATCTGCATAACGCCTCCTTTTTCTTGGTTTTTTTGCCTCTACTTGGGTTGGATGTTGTGGTAAGAAAAACCTCTCTAAAAATGTCACTTTCTTTTAACAAAGATTTTTCCTCGTCTCCTGCATCTCACCTTAATGAAGGGGAGCTCATTCGCGGACTTACTCGAAAAGAGGAATGGGCTTACCGCCAACTGATCGATCAATGGTCGGACAAACTGTACCGGCTGGCGTATCGATTTTTAGGGAAAAAAGAAGAGGCCGAGGAAATCGTGCAGGAGGTACTGCAAAAAGTGGTGGAAAAGATCGATACCTTTCAAGGGGATTCATCCCTGTACACATGGATGTATCGTATCGCCGTCAATCAG
>JACQUX010000031.1 GCA_016210045.1 Deltaproteobacteria bacterium
AGGGTACGCAATCGCGGCGCCATCGAGTCGCCGCGCGCTCGCCCTAGCCGTTATCGACTTGAGATTACGCAAGGAGAAAACGGCTGCGAGAGCCCCTGGGGCCCCGGGCCCCTCCACCTGGCGCGGGCACGGGCAAGCGCCAGGCCCACGGTGGTTAGGATAAAAGACCACAATGATAAGGAATGAGCGGGAGACGGGGGTCGAACCCGCGACTTTCACCTTGGCAAGGTGACGCTCTACCACTGAGCTACTCCCGCCTGCGTCAATACTCTTCCTCGATCTCCCTCTCCCCCTTGGGGAGAGGGAAGCGGCGATCGCCGAGATCGCCGCAGGGTGAGGGGGAGGCGCTGCGTGCCTTGCTCCCCCTCATCCTGCCCTTCTCCCCAAAGGGAGAAGGCGCTCTCCCCTACCCTTTTGCCCCCCGGGCTGTCAATTCCTGGAAAAAGATCTGGCCGTATTGGTATCCGGAGACGAGGGCGAGTACGACCGAGATGAGGAATAAGATCCAGCCGGCGTAGTACCATTCGACACCGAAATGCGGATAGTAGAGCATGATGAAGGGGACGCCGCAGTTGTTGAACGCGTTCTTCATCTTGCCCCACTTCCCGGCCGTGATCACCATCCCTTCGCCGCTCGCAATGCTGCGCAACGTAGTGACACCGATCTCGCGGGCCAACAGCAAAACCACAACCCAAGCGCTCATCCGGTGGAGCGGGATCAGCATCACGAGGGCGCCGAACGTCAGCAACTTGTCGGCGAGTGGGTCGAAGAGCTTGCCGAAGATCGTGATTTGTTGATGGCGCCGTGCGAGGAAGCCGTCGACGATGTCCGACACTGCGCCGACGCCGAACAGGAGTGCGGCATAAAAACTGGCCGCGACGTTCCACGCCGTCTGGCTCGCGTCTTCGGGGTGGATGCTCATCAGCAACAGGACAATCACCGGCACGAGCAGGACCCGTGCAATGCTGATGACATTGGGCACATTATAAAAGGCGCCACGCGGCATATCGCCGGGGCCTATACCGACTTCACGCCGCTTTGGCAAATATCTTGGGACACCGTTCTGTAGGTGCGCGACGCCACACGCAACCACTTGATTGCCGAATACAAATCCCCGCCGCAATGCTAGGGAGTGAGATTGATGCTGCGCGCGACATTTGATGCGATGTTCCGGAGGCGGCGCCACGCGTGGCGCCCGGCCGACGGCGCGGCGCAGGAACCGATTCGTTCGGAAATTTTTTCGCAGGCGCGGTTGGAAGCCCACGCCGAAAGTCTGGCCGCCGCCCAATCGGTCACCGCCGATCCCATTCGGGGACAGGAGATCGCGCCGCGGCTCGCCGAGAATCGCCGGGTGCTGGAGACCGCCTACGATCTCCTGCTGGAGGCCGTCGCCGCGCAACGCGCCGTCACACCGGCGGCTGAATGGCTCATCGATAATTTTCATGTGGTCCGGGCCCAGCTCAAGGATATTCACGACCATCTCCCCGCGCATTTTTACCGCGAACTCCCCAAGCTCGCCGATGGACCGCTGCAGGGATTTCCGCGCGTCTACGGCATCACGTGGGCCTTTGTCGCCCACACCGATAGCCGGTTCGATCCGGACCTCCTCAAACATTTTCTCCTCGCCTACCAGCGCGTGCAATCGCTCACCATCGGCGAGCTCTGGGCCGTGGCGATCACACTACGCGCGGTCTTGATCGAAAATCTGCGCCGCCACGCCGTCCTGATCGTCGACGCCCAGCTCGCGCGCAAAGAGGCCGACCGGTTGGCCGACGAGGTGTTAGGACTGGGTGCCACGCCTGCGCGGCCCATCGCGCAGCTCATTGTCGCCCTGGAGCAGATCCATTTTTCGCGCGCCTTCGCGGTGCAACTGCTGCAACGGCTCCGCTTTCAAGACGCCGCGATCGATCCGCTGCTCGAGTGGCTCTACACCCGCCTCAGTCAGGACGGCCTCGTCGCCGATGAAGTGGTCTCGGCCGAACATAACAGTCAGACCGCCGCGAATGAAACGGTGCGCAATATTATGACCAGCGCGCGGCTCATCTCGGTCTTCGATTGGCAGACGTTTTTTGAAGCAGTCAGTCTCGTCGAGGCGGTGCTGCGCACCCATCCCGGCTACTGCCGAATGGATTTTACCTCGCGCGATCGCTATCGCCATGGGCTGGAAGAGTTGGCGCGTTTTGCGCCGCTCTCCGAACTGGCGGTTGCGCGTTTGGTGATGGCCAAGGTCGCGGCCGCACAGCAGGCGTTGGACACCGGCGCGCCTGCGTCAGCGCTGCAGATCCGCGCCACCGATCCGGGCTATTATCTGATTTCGGCCGGGCGCGTCCCGCTGGAGTGCGAAATCGGCGGGACGCCCCGTTGGTCACAACGCGCGATTCGTTGGCTGCGCGGCCATGCCGGGCCGCTCTTTATCGGTTCGATTGTGACACTGACCGTCGGTCTCGTCGCCATCGCTGCGCTGCTGGGGCCACTCGCCGGACCACTGTGGCTGTTGAGTCTGCTCTCGCTGTTGCCCGCGTCCGAGATCAGTGTCGCCGTCACCAATCGGCTGGTGGCCGCCCTGATGGGGCCGCGCTATCTTCCCCGATTAAATCTGGAAGCAGGGATCCCAGCAGCGCTGAAGACGTGTGTCGTCGTGCCGACCTTTCTGATGACCCGAGAACAAATCACCGCGCAAGTCGAACAACTCGAGACCTATTACCTGGCCAATCCCGACGAACACCTCCGTTTTGCGCTGCTCACGGATTGGACCGATGCACCGGTGGAACACACCACAGCGGATGAACTGCTGTTGCACCACGCCATCGCCACCGTGCAGCAACTCAACGCCCGATTCGGACCGACCGCGTCCTCCGAAGATCGATTTTATCTGTTCCATCGACGTCGCCGCTTCAATCCGCAGCAGGGCCAATGGATGGGATGGGAACGAAAACGCGGCAAACTGCACGAGTTCAACCGCCTCTTACAGGGCGCCCGTGACACCTCGCATCTGCCGACCGACGGGGCAACCCTCGCTGTCCCCTCTGCGGTGCGCTATGTGATCACCCTCGACGCCGACACGAAACTCCCGCGCGGTGCGGCGGCGCATTTGATCGGGACGTTGGCGCACCCGCTGAATCAAGCGCACGTCGATCCGCACACCCACCGGGTCACCCACGGTTATGGCATTTTGCAGCCGCGTATCACGCCTTCACTCCCCGCGACGGCAGAAAGTACGATCTTCCAACGCATCTCCGCCGGGCCGTCGGGCATCGATCCCTATGCGTCGGCGATTTCCGATGTGTACCAAGATCTCTTCGACGAAGGCTCGTACACCGGCAAAGGCATTTACGAGGTCGCGACGTTTGAAGCGGTGTTGGCCCATCGTGCCCCGGAGAATGCGCTGCTGAGTCACGATCTCTTTGAAGGCAATTTCGTGCGCTGCGGATTTGTCAGCGACATCGAGTTCTTCGAAGATTTCCCGTCGCACGCGGGTGTGGCCGCGCAGCGCACACACCGTTGGGTGCGCGGCGACTGGCAACTGCTCCCTTGGCTGGTCGGCCCGCGCGGTCGCGCCATTCCGTTGATCGGCCGTTGGAAAATGTGGGACAACTTGCGGCGCTCGCTCGTTCCGCCGGCCACGTTGGCGTTCATCGTCCTGGCGTTGATGCTGCCGCAGATCCACGTCGCGCGCTGGTTGGTCATGGCCCTCAGCAGTCTCTTCGTCCCCGCGATTTTGGTCTTCCTCACCGACATCGTGCCCACCCATCGCATCCCGTCGCTGTGGCATCATTTCCTCGGCACGTCGCGCGATTTTGCGCTCGGGATCGAACGGTCGCTGCTGAATCTGATCTTGCTCCCCTATCATGCCTCGGTCGCGATCGACGCCATCGGACGCACGCTCTTTCGCCTCATCATCAGTCGCCGCAACCTGCTCGAGTGGCGGACGGCCGCACAAACGCAATCGACGGCCGGCCTGAGCGCCACCAGTTTCTGGATCGGGATGCGTGGCGCGCTGCTTTGGACTGCATGTGCCGCTGCGGCCATCCTCTGGGGCCAACACGCCGAACCATCCGTCACCTTATATTGCGCGGTCGTCTTATTACTCCTCTGGGGCGCCTCCCCGGCCATCGCACATTGGCTCAGCTCGCCGCCCACGGTGCGTCCGCTGGTGCCGGTGCAACCCGAGGATATTCAACTCTTGACCACGGCGGCCCGCCGCATCTGGCGCTTCTTCACCACCTTTGTGACCGCCGAAGAGCATTTTCTCCCCCCCGATAATTTTCAGGAGGATCCGCAACCGGTGGTCGCGCATCGCAGCTCCCCCACAAACTTCGGGCTCTACCTCCTGTCGGTGGTGGCCGCGCGCGATTTCGGTTGGATCGGCACCATGGAAATGGCCGAACGTCTGCACAACACGCTCAAGAGTCTACTGGCATTGCCAAAATATCAGGGGCACTTTTTCAATTGGTACGACACCCTGAGCGCCCAGCCACTCGAACCGAAATATATTTCGTCGGTCGACAACGGTAATTTGGCCGGTCATCTGATTGCGGTCGCCCAGGGATGCCTCGAACGACTGGCGGCGCCGGTGCAACTCGCGACAGTACCCGATGGGATTCGGGCCACGCTCTCTCTGGTGCAGGACGCGGCGGCGCACGGCGGCGCTCACATTTCGGACCAGCAGCGCGGCGCGTCTGACTTGACTCAGCAGCTGGACACGTTGGGCCAACAACTCATGACGCCGCCGCGCGGCGGCAATCAACTTGGCTACTGGCACGCGCTCCTCACCCAAAGCCGCGCGGTGGTGGCGTCGGCAAAACAGATGGCGGCAGCCACGGCGGACGACCACAACCGCGAACTCGTCGCCTGGACGCGCGCGCTAAAAAACGACATCGACAGTGCCGCCCGCGATGTCGTGACGTTGCTGGCGTGGACCGAAGACATTGCGGATACCAGCGCAACGCCGGAGTCTTCCGACGACTCATCACGCCGCCACACGCTGCATGCCGCTCTGGCCACGCCGGTCGCATTGCGCGATCTCCCCGCCCATTGTGAATCCGTCATCGAGATGCTGTTGCACTGGCGTCGCAGCAATCAATCGACCCAACGCCTCGTGCCGCCGTTTCTCGAACCGCTCTTGGAGACACTGGAACACACCATTGTCAACGCGCGTGAGACCATCCGACTCCTGACCGACGCGCATCAATTCTGTCATCGGCTCTTCCGCGAGATGGATTTCGCGATGCTCTACGATCCGGTGCGCAAACTGTTTTCGATCGGCCTGCGCGTGGGCGATCACACGCTGGATGCCGGATACTATGATCTCCTCGCCTCGGAAGCGCGCCTGACCAGCTTTATTGCGATCGCGAAAGGCGATGTCCCTGTCGCCCATTGGTTTCGACTCGGTCGCACGCTGACGGCCGTCCACCACGGCGCCGCGTTGGTGTCGTGGTCGGGCTCGATGTTCGAATATCTCATGCCGTCATTAGTGATGCAGACTCCGCGCGGCAGCCTGCTCGAGCAGACCTGCGCCATCGTCGTGCGGACCCAGATCGATTACGGCGACAGCCATCATGTGCCGTGGGGCATTTCCGAATCGGCGTATCACAAACGGGATGCCCACCTCACCTATCAATATTCCAACTTCGGCATTCCCGCCCTCGGCCTCAAACGCGGGTTGGGCGCTGATTTGGTGGTCGCACCCTACGCGACGTTTCTCGCCGCGTTGTTTGACGCGGGCGCCGCGGCCGCCAACCTGCGCCGCTTGGAACGCAAAGGGGCGTCCGGTCCGTACGGATTTTATGAAGCGCTCGATTTCACCGCCGCGCGGCTGCCGCCCGACCAACCCTTCGCCGTGATCAAGGCCTACATGGCGCATCATCAAGGGATGGCACTGGTCGCGCTGGCGAATGTGTTCGGCGACGGCGCCATGCAGCGGCGCTTTCATGCCGACCCGCTGATTCAAGCCACCGAGCTGCTGCTGCAGGAACGGACCCCGCGTAATGTCGGCACCATCCAACCGAACAACGAATCCTTCCAGTTGGCGATCGTGCGCGACAGCGCTTCGCCGGTCGTTCGCATCTATCACCGGCCCAACAGTCCGATTCCCTATACGCAGCTCCTCTCGGACGGCCAATACAGTGTGATGGTCACGTCCGCCGGTTCCGGCTTCAGCCGCTACAATGAGCTGGCCCTCACGCGCTGGCGCGAGGATGTCACGCAGGATCACTGGGGGAGCTATTGTTACCTCAAAGATACCGACTCGGGCCGCGTCTGGTCCGCGACGTATCAGCCCACCGGCGTCGTCGCCGATCAGTATGAAGTCCACTTCACCGAAGATCGCGCCCGCTTTTCGCGGGAAGACGACGGCATTGTGTGTGCGCTGGAAATCTATATCTCCCCGGAAGACAGCGCCGAAATCCGCCAACTCACCCTGACCAACACCGGCAGCGACACGCGCACGATTGAAGTCACCTCGTACGCCGAAATCGTCCTCAACACCCAAGCCGCCGACGTCGCCCATCCGGCGTTTTCGAACCTATTCGTGCAGACCGAGTTTGTCCCGGCGCTCAATGCGCTGGTCGCCACGCGCCGACCGCGCACCGCCGACGCGGCGACGCCCTGGATGGCGCAGGTGTTGTTAGACGATGCGCGCGTCTGCAGCCCCACCACCTATGAAACCGACCGCGCGCGTTTTCTGGGCCGCAGCCGCTCGGCACGGGACCCGCAAGCGGTGTATGACAATCAACCACTGACGAATACCGTCGGCGCGGTGCTCGACCCGATCTTTAGTCTGCGCACGACGGTCCGACTGGAGCCCGGCGTGCCGGTGCATCTCACCTGGTCGACGTGCGTAGCGCCCACGCGCGAGGAACTGCTCGATCGGGCGGAAAAATTTCGTGACCCGGCGACATTCGAACGCCTCACCAATTTGGCGTGGACGCAGGCTCAGGTCAAACTGCACTATCTGAATATCGAACCGGTCGAGGCGCATCAGTTTCAGCGCCTGGCCACGCGGCTCCTGTACTCCGATATGTCGTTGCGTCCCTCGAGCGACGTGCTGAAACGCAATACGAAAGATGTCACCGGTCTCTGGGCGCACAGCATCTCGGGCGATCTGCCGATCGTCCTACTCCGCATCGACGACATCGAAGAGCGAAACATCGTGCGGCAACTGCTCAAGGCACAAGAATATCTGGCCACGAAACGGCTCTCGGTCGATCTGGTGATTCTCAACGAAAAGGCCCACTCGTACTCGCAAGAGTTGCACAACGCGCTGGAAGCGATGGTCCATTCCAGCCGAGGCGTTGGCCACTCGCCGCTGCCGCAATCGCTCGGCAAGGTCTTTTTATTGCGCGCCGATCTGCTGCCGGCGGCGGACCTCGATCTGCTGAGTGCCGCCGCCCGCGCCACGTTTTCCAGCCACCTTGGCAGCCTGACCGAACAGGTCACCCGCATGCGCCAGGTGATTCCGACGCCGCCGACGCGCCATCAGCGCCGACTCCCGGTCCGTACCGGCACCACGCTGCCGCTGCCGACCCTCGAATTCTTCAACGGCCTCGGCGGATTTACCGCCGACGGACGCGAGTATGTCATCGTCCTCACCGGCCGCGACACCACCCCCGCGCCGTGGATCAACGTGCTCGCCAATGAACACTTCGGGTTCCAGGTCTCGGAAAGTGGGAGCGGTTATACCTGGTCGGGCAACAGCCGGGAGAATCAACTCACCCCGTGGAGTAACGACCCGGTGTGCGATCCCAGCGGCGAAACTTTCTATCTGCGGGATCGTGACAGCGGCGCGCTGTGGAGCCCGACGGCCCATCCGATTCGCCTGCCGGACACCGTCTACCTCGCCCGCCATGGTCAGGGCTACTCCCGCTTCGAGCTGCAGGCGCACGGCATCCACAGCGAGCTCACCCAATTCGTCGCAGGCGATGCGCCCGCCAAGGTGTCGCAACTGTGTCTCACCAACCACTCGTCGAAAACGCGGCGGCTGACGATCACCGCGTATGTCGAATGGGTCCTCGGATTCTCCCGCGCGACCATGGCGCCCAGCACCATCACCGCCTACGACGAGTCGCTGGATGCCGTGGTGGCGCACAACGTCCGCAGTCGCGAGTATGGCGAGCGGATCGCCTGGTTCACGCTACTGCATCAGCCGTTCTCTTACACCGGCGATCGCACCGAATTCATCGGCCGCAACGGCACGCTGCGCGAACCGGTCGGTCTATTCCACACCGACGGACTCTCCGGCCAAGTCGGCGCGGGTCTCGATCCCTGCGCCGCGCTCCAGACCGACATCGAACTCGCGCCCGGCGCCACGCTGCAGCTCTGCTTTGTCCTCGGCCAAGCGGAGGATCGCGCCGCCGCGCACGTCGCACTGACCGCGTTGCGGTCCCGCGATGCAGGCGAGATCCTTCAACAGGTCGTGGCCTCGTGGGACCAACTGCTCGGCGCGGTGCAGATTGACACCCCCGATCGCGCGCTGAATTTCATGATGAATCGTTGGTGGCTCTATCAAACCCTGGTCTGTCGCGTCTGGGCGCGTTCCGCGTTTTATCAAGCGGGCGGTGCGTTCGGCTTCCGCGATCAACTCCAGGATGTCATGGCCCTCACGCTCGCGCGCCCCGAGCTGGCGCGGAACCAGATCGTGCGCGCGGCCGGGCGCCAGTTCATCGCCGGCGATGTCCAACACTGGTGGCATCCGCCCACCGGCTGCGGCGTGCGCACCCATTTTTCGGATGACCTGCTGTGGCTCCCCTACGTCACGGCGCATTACGTCGCCGTCACCGGCGATACCGCCGTGCTGGACACCGACATCGCCTTTCTGGATGCGCCGCCGCTGCCGCGCGAGCAGGAAGATGCCTACGGCACGCCCACCGTGTCCGCCCACACCGCATCACTCTACGAACATTGTGCGCTCACCCTCGACCGCAGCCTGACCGTGGGCCGCCATGGCCTCCCGCTCATGGGCGGCGGCGATTGGAACGACGGGATGAATCGCGTGGGCCACCAGGGTCAGGGGGAAAGCGTGTGGCTGGCTTGGTTTCTCTACGCGAACCTCACGCAATTCGCGACGTTGGCCGCACAGCGCGGCGATAGCGAGCGCGCTACCCGATGGCGAATGCACGCGGCGCAACTCCAACACGCGGTGGAAGCAAAGGGTTGGGACGGCGCCTGGTATCGACGCGCGTTCTACGATGACGGCACACCGTTGGGCACCGCCAGTGATCACGAATGTCGCATCGATTCGCTCGCGCAAACCTGGGCCGTCATCTCGGGCGCCGCGGATCAGGCCCATGCCGCGCAGGCCATCGACTCATTGGAACAGATGTTACACCGGCCGGCGGACCAGCTGGCACTACTCTTCACTCCGCCGTTCGACACCACTCCACGCGATCCGGGATACATCAAAGGCTACCTGCCCGGCGTCCGCGAGAATGGCGGTCAGTATACGCACGCCGCGGCCTGGAGCGTCATCGCGCTGGCCCAGTTGGGGCGCGGCGATCGTGCGGTGGAACTCCTGTCGTGGTTGAATCCGGTCCATCATGCGCTGACGCGCGCCGCCGCGGAGCGCTACACGATCGAACCCTACGTCCTGGCCGGCGACGTGTATTCGGAACCGCCTCACACCGGACGCGGCGGCTGGAGCTGGTATACCGGGGCGGCGGGCTGGATGTATCGGGCGACACTCGAATACGTCTTGGGCTTCCGCGTCCACGGCAACACGCTCTGTCTCGCCCCGTGTCGCACGACCGTGTGGCCGCAGTGCACCATCACCTACCGACACGGCACCGCGACCTACACGATTCATCTCACCCATGCGCCGGCCGCGGCGAACGCGACACCGCACACCACCTTAGATGGACAGCCCGTCGCGCATCCGCACCACATCCCGCTCCAGGATGACGGCCGCGCCCATACAATTCACTGCGTGCTCGCCGGGCCCAGCGAATTGCCATGAGGGCGCGCCGCTGACCTTCCGCGCCGCAATGACGTTGGCTTCATTCGATCACGGCTTGAAGTGCGGGCGGCAACAAGATGCGGCGGGTGTTGCCGCGGCCGATCGTGAACGTAATGGCGTGCGTTCGGGGTGGAAGCGCGTCCGGAAATTTTTCGGCCCACTCGACGATCGTGATCCCGGCGCCGTCGAAATATTCTTCGAGGTCGAGTCCGGTTAACGCCGCCGCGTCATCGAGACGATACCAGTCGAAGTGATACAGCGGAATCCTCCCCGGATAGATGTTCAGTAAGACATACGTGGGCGAATTGACGAGGACGGCTGCCGGCACGCCGAGCCCGGCAGCAACGCCTTGCACAAAACACGTCTTGCCGCTCCCGAGCGGACCGTTAAGGGCGACGACCGCCCCCGGCGCCAAGCTGCGAGTGACCGCCGCACCCAGCGCGCGCGTGGCCTCTGAAGAGCGCGTTATGACGGAATGGCGCATTGGATCGCAGCGGGTAAGGAATCGATGATGTCAGAGGCAATCAACGCGGCCTGCCCCAAGCGTTCTGCGGCCAGGTCCCCGGCCATGCCATGCAGGTAGACTGCTGCGCACGTGGCCTCGCGCGGCGGCATTCCTTGCGCCAACAACCCGGTGAGGACGCCGGTCAAGACGTCGCCGCTTCCAGCCGTGGCCATGCCGGGATTTCCGGTGGGATTGATGAGGACTTCGCCTGCCGGCGTGGCGATGACACTCCAATGCCCTTTCAACACGACGTAACAGCCTCGTTCCCGCGCCACGCGCTGGGCGCAGCCGATGCGATCGTTTTGCACGGTTTCGGTCTCGACGCCCAGCCAGCGTGCCATTTCGCCCGGATGCGGGGTCATGATGATGGGCGTGCGACGTTTCGCCAACGCGCGCGGCGAGGCGGCGAGCGCAGTGATGGCATCGGCGTCGACCACGAGCGGGGCTTCAACTTGGCGCACGAGCGCGTACAGCGCATCGGCGGTGCGCGGATCTTGGCCGAGTCCGGGGCCTACTGCAATCGCCGCTTTATCACGCAACAGCACTCCGAGAGCAACCAGGGCTGCGGCGGTCAGGCAACCACTCCCTTCATCGGGCAACGGCGCGAGCATGACCTCGACCGCATCGGCTGAAAAGCGATCGTAGGCCGTCGTCGGCAACGCATAAGTGACGAGACCGGCGCCACTGCGCAACGCGGCCCGGGCCGCCAAATAGCCTGCGCCGATCTTGCCCAGCGAGCCGGCAACGATCAGCGCGTGACCGTATGTGCCTTTGTGGCTCTCGACCGGACGAACGGGCCAGTGGCTCGCGAATTCATCGGGACCGTTCCATCGATACGACGACACCAGGGCCGCCGTCAGATCGACCGGAATCCCGATATCGACGCAACAGAGCCGCCCGGTGTGGCGTGGTCCTTCGCCAAGCACACAGCCCAATTTCGGGAGCCCAAACGCCACGGTAATTTCGGCGCGCACGGCGACCCCGAGGACCGCGCCCGTCGTGGCGCAGAGGCCGGACGGCACGTCGGCGGCGATGATCGGTCGACCGAGACCGTTCAACGTCGTAATCAGTGCCGCGGTCGGCGCAGCGACGGGACGATCCAGTCCGGTGCCGAACAGTGCATCGATGAGACATACGCACGACGCGGCCGCCTGTACCCATGTGCCATCGCTCACTTGGTGACGGGTGCCGTGGTCGGCAAGATTATCCCAATTGACGCGGGCGTCGGGCGAGAAGTCCGTTGGCGCGCTGGTGAGAAAGAGATGCAATCGATAGCCACGTTGGTGCAAATAGCGCGCGGCGACTAATCCATCGCCGGCATTATTACCCTGTCCCAACACGATACCGATCGGGCCCGGTGCCGGTACCGCCGCCGCGACGACATTCGCGAGTTCCAGACCCGCGCGTTCCATTAACGCGATTGACGGAATGTGGCGCACGCCGATGGCCTCGCGATCCAGTGCCCGCATCTGTGTCGCGGTGACGAGCTGCATCAATAGGCCCTTTCTCCCCCTCACCCAACCCTCTCCCCAAAGGGAGAGGGAGGTGGATGCCCCGCGCGGACCGCGCGGGGCTCATTCATCGACGGTTATCCTTCAAGGATCACTTGGGCGACGCCATAGTTGCCGTCGTGGGAGATCATCACGAAGATTTTCTTGACCCCGATTTGGTCGGCGCGATTCTTCGCGCTGTTGTAAAGATTCACGACCGGCCGTCGTTCTTTTTCGTCGATCTCGATTTCTTGGAGACAAATCCCCTCTTCGCCTTTCGGATAGAGCGCTTTCACGACCGCTTCCTTCGCCGCATAGCGCGTGGCAAAACGTTGGGCGGGATTTTTCTTATTGTTGCAGTACGAGATTTCCTTGTCGGTGAAGACGCGGCGCAAGAACCGCTCTTGCCAGCGGAAAATGATCCCTTCCATCCGCCGCACGTCGACTAAATCGATGCCGATCCCAAGAATCATAGCCCACCCGCTTCCAGATTCGGTTGCAATAATTGTTTCATTTCGCGCACCGCGCGTTCGATGCCGACAAAGACGGCGCGAGCCACCAGGCTGTGCCCGATGTTGTATTCTTCGATCGCGGGAATGCTGCGGACCACGGCGCGCAGATTTTCATAATGCAATCCATGTCCGGCCGCGACGGACATGCCGGCCGCACGCGCCATATTGGTCGCTTCTTGAAGCCGTTGCAATTCCGTCGCCGCCGCAGCCGCAGTCGGCGCTGCGCAATACGCGCCGGTATGGAGCTCGATCAGGTCGACTTCCAATGCATGAGCCGCCTCAATTTGCACGCGGTCCGGATCGATGAAGAGACTGACGCGGATGGACGCCTCTCGCAGCCGCGCAATATTTTTTCGCAACGCCTTTTGCTCTTTGACGACGTTCAGTCCACCCTCGGTCGTCAATTCTTGGCGTCGCTCCGGGACGAGCGTTGCCGTGTCCGGTCGGACCTCGGTGGCCAACGCAACAATCGCATCGTGACATGCCAATTCCAAATTGAGCACGGTGCTAATGGTCTTGCGTAACGTCCGCACATCGTAGTCTTGAATGTGACGGCGATCTTCTCGGAGATGCACCGTGATTTGATCGGCTCCGGCCTGCTCCGCCAGCGCGGCCGCCGCCACAGGGTCGGGATAGCGCGTCCCCCGCGCCTGGCGCAGCGTCGCGACATGATCGATGTTAACGCCCAGTCGTGGCATCGTGCGTTACTCTCCCAGCTGCGTGGCAATTTCACCGGCGATCGTGTCGGCTATCGTCCGGATACGATCCCCGCTCTCCCCTTCGACCATCACGCGGGCCAGCGCCTCGGTGCCGGAATAGCGCACGACGATGCGACCGCGGCCGCCCAGTTCTCGTTCAAACTGGGTAATCAGACGCGTCACGGTGGCCACGTCCGCCAATGGGCGTTTTTCGCGCACGCGGACGTTCGTCATGATCTGCGGCAACGGCGTGAGAATTTCGCGCAATGTGCTGAGTGGTTTTCCTTCGCGACACATCAGCGTCACGACTTGCAGAGCGCCCAAGACCCCGTCTCCGGTCGTGTTGAAATCCGAGAAAATGATATGGCCGGATTGTTCGCCGCCGAGATTGCATCCCGCTTCGCGCATGGCTTGCAGTACGTAGCGATCGCCGACGTCGCTGCGCACGAGGCGAATGCCGAGTTGTTGCAACGCCAAGTCGAGACCGATATTGCTCATCGTGGTCGCCACGACCGTTTTTTGCGGCAATACGCCGCGCTGTAACATATCGCGCGCGCACAGGGCTAAGATGGTGTCGCCGTCGATTAAATGGCCTTGCGCGTCGCACATGATGATGCGATCGGCGTCGCCGTCGAAGGCACAGCCGCAATCGGCGCCGCGCTCCCGTACCACGGCCGCCATCGATTCGGGATGGAGCGACCCGCAGCCTTGATTGATATTGCGACCGTCCGGATTGACGCCCATCGTGATCACGTGCGCGCCAAGTTCGGAAAAAACCGCCGGCGCAATGCGATACGCGGCCCCGTGCGCGCAATCGAGGACGATCTTCAGACCTTCGAAGGTGATGCCCGTCGGGACGGTGGATTTGAGAAACGTAATATATCGGCCGGCCGCGTCGTCGATCCGCACCGCCTTGCCGATGTCTTCTGCCGTGGGACGAATCGCGGCCAATTCGCCGCAATCGATCGCCTGCTCCATTTCATTTTCGATTTCGTCCGAGAGTTTGTAGCCGGCCCGATCGAAGAATTTGATGCCGTTATCGCGATAGGGATTGTGAGACGCGGAGATCATCACGCCGAAATCCGCCCGCATTTGGCGGGTGATGAACGCGACGCCCGGCGTCGGCAACGGTCCGACCAACATGACGTTGACGCCCATGGAACACACGCCGGACGCCAACGCAGTTTCCAACATGTACCCCGACAACCGCGTGTCTTTGCCGATCACGACCGCGTGTCGGCGTTGGTCGCGGCGCAGCACGTGTGCCGCCGCGCGGCCGAGTGCGAGTGCAACTTCCGAGGTCATCGGATAGCGATTCGCGATGCCCCGGACGCCGTCGGTCCCAAACAGCTTTCGTTCCGCCACCATAGCGGGCGAGACCTAGCGGAAAAGGGAGGGGAATGCAATGGGGGAACGGAATTCGTGACTAGTGACTGGTGGCTAGTGGCTCGTGAAAAACGGTGACTCGCGGTCCGTTTCCTAGTCACCAGTCACCTTCTGCCACACGGTAAGAAATCGCCGGGTCGGCAATACGTCGTGCACTCGGAAATAGGTGGCGCCTTGTTGGGCGGCCAGTCCCATCAACGCCAACCCGCCTTCCAAGCGTTCGGTGATGTCTCGACCGCCGAGCAAGTGCCCAATCAGCGACTTGCGCGAGACCCCGACCAAGACCGGCGCGCCGACCGCAACCAGCGTGTGCAGGTGCTGCAGCAACGCAATATTGTGTGCCGGCGTCTTCCCGAATCCGATCCCCGGATCGAGAATCACGCGGGTGCGCGGGATCCCTGCGGCTTCAGCCGCTGCGAGGCGGGCGGCCAAATAGTCGCGCACCTCGGTGACGACATCCGCATACGTCGGCGCGGCCTGCATGGTGCGCGGAGTTCCCTGCATGTGCATCAAGATCAGTGACGCGCCTAACCGCGCCGCAAGTGGCAGCATAGCCGGATCTGCAACTCCCGCCGTGATGTCGTTAATGATCGTCGCGCCGGCTTCGATCGCGCGCGCCGCAACGACGGACTTGCTCGTGTCGATGGAGATCGGGACCGCCGGATGCCCGCGCCGAATCCCTGCGATGACCGGCAGCACGCGCTCACATTCCATGTCCGGCGAGATCGGCTGCGCACCCGGCCGCGTCGATTCCCCGCCGACGTCGATCCCGTCTGCCCCTTGCTCGATCATATCGAGCGCAGTCTCGATCGCGTCATCGGCAGAGATATACCGCCCTCCGTCCGAAAAGGAGTCAGGAGTCGTATTAATGATGCCGATGACATGGAACGGACTCATACTCACGCCCGACTGGGCGCGGGGATCGGGGCGCGCACTGGCGGATCGCGTCCCTCCGAGACAGTCGGAGTCGCAGTCGTCGGCGTCGGTGGCGACGTACTGGCAGCCGGGGTCTGTGGATTCAGGGTTTCGCCGCGCAGCAATCGGTCGATCTCGGAGCCATCGATCACTTCGCGTTCGAGCAGCGCTTCCGCAATGGCGGTCAGGGTATCGCGATTGGCCTGCAAGACCTGCTTTGCCCGCGCAAAATTTTCCATCACGATGCGGCGAATTTCTTCGTCAATCTCGCGCGCGGTCATTTCACTATATTCGGCCGGCTGTGAAATCTCGCGCCCGAGAAAAATGAGTTCGTCTTTCTTGCCGAAGGCCAACGGCCCCATTTTATCGCTCATCCCCCACTCGCAGACCATCTTGCGGGCCAAATGCGTGGCCCGTTCAATGTCATTCCCCGCGCCGGTCGTCGGCTGATCGAACACGAGCTCTTCCGCCGCACGCCCGCCCATCAACACCGCGACCGCGCCCTCGCAATATTTGCGGTCTTGCGTGTAACGGTCGTCGGTCGGCAGTTGTTGTGTGACGCCGAGCGCATGGCCACGCGGGATGATGGACACCTTGTGCACCGGATCGGTGCCGGGGATCAGCTTGGCCACCAATGCATGCCCCGCCTCGTGAAATGCGGTCTTCCGTTTTTCGTCCGGCGTGATGATCAAGCTACGCCGTTCGCTCCCCATCATGACTTTATCTTTAGCAAGTTCGAAATCTTCCTGCGCCACGGCCTGTTTGTTTTGCCGCGCCGCTAACAATGCCGCTTCGTTCACGACCGATTCCAAATCGGCGCCGCTGAACCCCGGCGTGCCACGGGCCACGCGGGACAGATCTAATTCGGGCACGACTTTCAATTTGCGCGCGTGGACTTTGAGGATCCCCTCGCGGCCCTTTACATCGGGTCGCGGCACGATGATGCGCCGATCGAAACGGCCGGGCCGCATCAGTGCCGGATCGAGGACATCTGGACGATTCGTGGCCGCAATGATGATCACACCCTCTTTCGATTCGAATCCGTCCATCTCCACGAGCAATTGATTCAACGTCTGCTCCCGCTCGTCGTGCCCGCCGCCGAGTCCGGCCCCACGGCTCCGCCCGACCGCATCGATTTCGTCGATGAAGATGATGCACGGCGCGTGCTTCTTGCCTTGCTCGAATAGATCCCGCACGCGCGAGGCGCCGACCCCGACGAACATCTCGACGAAATCGGAACCGCTCATACTGAAAAACGGGACGCCCGCTTCGCCGGCAATCGCCCGGGCCAACAGCGTCTTCCCCGTCCCCGGCGCGCCCATCAGCAATACGCCTTTCGGAATGTGTCCGCCGAGTCGGGTGAATTTTTTCGGCTCTTTCAAGAATTCGATGATCTCTTCCAATTCTTCCTGCGCTTCTTCAATTCCCGCGACATCGGCAAACGTGACCTTCTTTTGTTGATCCATTAACAACCGCGCTTTGCTGCGGCCAAAACTCATCGCCTTGCCACCCCCCATTTGCAGTTGGCGCATCGAGAAGAGGAAAAATCCGAGGAACAGCAACGTGGGAAGCCACGAGAGCAAGAATTGTTGCCACGGGGTCTCGCGGGTGCGGCGGTAACTGAATTTCACTTTCGAGCCCTTGATCTGCGAAAGGACTTGTTCACTTTGAATCGGACCGACGGTGACGAATTGGGTCCCATCGTTGAGCGTCCCGCGATATTCTTCTTCGTCGATCTCTATGGCCGTGACGCGGCCCGATTCCAACGCTCCGAGGAATTGGTCGAAACGAATCCGATCGACCATGATCTGCGGCGTTCCGACCAGATGGAGCATCGCGAGCAACAGCGTAATCGCCAGCAACCAGAGCAGCAGCGGTCGCTGGACCTGTTTCATGAACGGCGGGATATTGCGTTGATTTTCATCCATAGTTACATAGCTCCCAATGACGTGCCAATCCGTCGCTTAGACGCGGCGTTTCGTATCACGCCGCAACAGGCGACGCAACGGGCCTTTCGTGATCCGGCAGCGGTCCTTGGTTGTGCAAAATGTCAGCGGTCCCGGCAAGCCATATGCCCCGGTCCCGCGGATGATCAGCGATTCCATGGTGTTGAGATGATCGGCCTGCAAACTACCGTTGGGGATCAGTCGTTCCACGATCTGGCGCAAGATGCGGACGCGGATCGGTTTTGGCAAGTGGCCATAATATTCCCGCGACCAACTCACGCTGTCGGCCTGTTGTCGTAGATGGAGCGCCCTGATGGCGCGATCGGCCAATGCGGCCAACAGCGCCTCGTCTTCTTGCGCGCGCGTGGCAAACGCGGCGAGGTGCGCGGTCGCTCCGGGGACCAACGCCTCGCAGCGTGGCAACAGCTCGGCGCGGATGCGATTGCGGGTGAAGCGCGGCGAACGGTTGGTCGGATCGTGGCGGGACCGGAGATGGCGGGACCGGAGATACTGCGTTACGTGCGCGCGCGACCAATGCAATAACGGCCGTACCAGTCGAATCCCGGGATGGACATCGCGAATCGTGGACATGCCTCCGACGCCCCGCAGTCCCGCTCCACGCAGCAGATGCCACAGCACGGTCTCGGCCTGGTCGTCCGCCGTATGGGCCACGGCCACGCACGGCAAGCGGCGGCGACGCGCGACGCGGACGAAAAAGGCATAGCGTTGTTCGCGCGCCCACGCCTGGAGGTTCACACCACGCGGCGGCGGGGCCGGATGCCACACGACGCATGGATAGTGGTAACGCGCGGCCAAGGTGCGCACCCAGGCCTCATCCCGATCGGCGCCGGCCCGCAAGCGGTAATTGACGTGCGCCACTACCAATCGAGGCGCCGGCACCGTGCGCGCAGCTTGGCGTGCCAAACAATCGAGCATCGTGACGGAATCGGGACCGCCCGAGATGCCCAACACGCATCCATGTGCCCATACGTCCGCAGGCAAGAGTAATCGTGGTTGTTGCGAGCTCACATCTTGTATTTGCCGAAGTCTTCCGGACTCAGGCTTTCGAGGATCTCGGCCCACTTCTGTTTCTTCAATTCGGCGTCGCTCTCTTTGGAAAGATCGATCTTGCGCGATTTATCCACGACGGTTTTTTCGACAAAGATCGGCGCCTTGGCGCGCAACGCGAGCGCGATTGCGTCGGACGGCCGCGCATCGAGTTCGATCTCTTTGCCGTCTTCACGCAGATAAATCCGCGCATAAAAGGTGTTGTCCGCTAAATCGGTGACCGCGACGCGATTCACTTCCACGCCGACCGAGCGGAGGATATTGCGGAGCAAGTCGTGGGTCATCGGCCGCGAGAGTTGAATTTTTTCCAACTCCGTCGCGATCGCGCTGGCCTCGATCAGCCCGATCCAGATCGGGAGGACGTTCTTCTCTTCCACGTCCTTCAAGATAATGATCGGCATGCTGGTGAACGGATCGATGGTCAATCCGGTGACTTTCATTTCGATCAGCATAGGCGGCGTCCTTGACTCGCATACTGACACTCACCGAGGATCGCCGTCAATAGGCATTCGTTAGGCAAGCGTGCGGCACAGCACGAGCGCGTCTTCGCAGCCGACGGTGTAGTAGCCGGGGCGTCGACCGACTGGCACGAATCCGTGCCGCGCGTAGAATTGTTGCGCCGCGAGATTGCCCGCACGCACTTCGAGAAACAAGCGCGTCACATGTTGTGCCACGCAGGCTGCGACCATCCAATCGAGCAACTGAGTGCCGATGCCGTTGCGCTGCTGGGCACGTGCGACCGCGATATTGAGGATCTCCGCTTCGTCGGCACTGAACATCCCGATACAATATCCGATTACGCCGGCGTCAGCGCCCGCCACGTGCGCTTGCACCGCAGGATGGCACAGCGAGTCGCGAAACATCATCCGCGTCCACGGATCGGGAAACAGGTCGCGCTCGATCGCCTGGAGCGCATCGAGGTCGGCGTCTGTCATGGGCCGGAGTTGGATCATCGATAACTGGGAATGGCCGCGACGCCCGGATACGTGACTTTTCCGCGCAGCTGTTCTTCAATACGCAGCAGTTGATTGTATTTTGCCGTCCGTTCGGTGCGGCACAGGCTGCCGGTCTTGATCTGCGCCGCGCCGACCCCGACCGCCAAGTCCGCGATCGTTGCGTCTTCCGTCTCGCCGGAGCGATGTGAGATGACACAGGTATACTTCGCCTCTTGGGCCAATCGAATGGTGTCGAGCGTTTCCGTGAGCGTCCCGATCTGGTTCAGCTTGATCAAGATCGCGTTCCCGATCTTGCGTTCGATCCCTTGTCGCAGCCGTGTCGGATTGGTGACGAAGATATCGTCGCCTACGAGTTGGATCTTGCCGCCGACCCGCTTCGTCAGGCCTTCCCAGCCTTCCCAATCGTCTTCCGCCATGCCGTCTTCGATCGACGCGATCGGATAATCGGCCGTCAGTTTCGCCAGCCAATCGATCATTTCGCCGCGTTTGAGACCTTGATCGGATTCGGCGCGCAGCTGATAGGTTTCATTTTTATAAAACTCCGAGGCCGCAGCGTCGATCGCATAGACCACATCTTGGCCCGGTTTATAGCCGGCCTTGCTTGTCGCCTCGAGCAGCAGTTCGATCGCCTCGCGATTCGATTTTAGATTCGGCGCGAAACCGCCCTCGTCGCCGACCGCCGTGTTCAATTGTTTCGTCTTCAACAACTTCTTCAGCGTGTGAAAAATTTCACTACCGATCCGTAACGCTTCGGAGAAATGTTCCACGCCGACCGGCATGATCATCCACTCCTGAATATCGACATTGTTGTCGGCGTGCGCGCCGCCATTCACGATGTTCATCATCGGGACCGGCAACGTCAGCAACGAGTGGCCGCTCAGCTGCGCGATATATTCGTAGAGCGGCGTCCCCTTCTCTGCCGCAGCGGCCTTCGCAACGGCGAGCGACACCGCCAGGATCGCATTGGCGCCGAGCTTGCCCTTATTCGGCGTGCCGTCCAGCTCACAGAGTTGCCGATCGATCTTGGTTTGGTCGGTAACAGCGCGCCCGCTCAATGCCGGAGCGATGATTTCCTGGACGTGCGTGACCGCCTTGCGCACCCCTTTGCCGCCGTAGCGTTTGGCGTCGCCATCGCGCAGTTCAATCGCCTCGTGTGCGCCGGTCGACGCACCCGACGGAACCGCGGCACGGCCCCAATGCCCTTTGTCCGTGACCACGTCCACTTCCACCGTTGGGAATCCCCGTGAATCGAGAATTTCCCGCGCCTTGATCTGTTTGATTTGTCCCATACGCCTCCCCGTTACGGCGTTCGCTACTCCTCATGTCCGCTTTCGTCAATCAGGGGCTTGCTGTTGCCGCGTGATAATTTCAATGATCGATTCCGAATCAGTCACGTCATGCCATGCGATCTTGGGGATTCCGCGCAGGAACGTCATTTGGCGTTTCGCGTATTGAGTCGTCGCAGTCACGATCCGTGCGACCGTGTCGGCCCATGGCACGGCTTGCTGCAGATGTGCCAATAATTCCCGATAGCCGATCGCGCGGAAGATCGGGGTCTCCGCACCATACTGCTCCAGTAATCGCGTGACTTCCGCCAACCAGCCGCACGCGAGTTGTTGCGCGACCCGCGCGGCAATCCGTTCGCGCAGTTCGGCGCGCGGACACATCAACCCAATCCACGTGGCCGGATAGCGCGGCTGCGCACCGCGATGGACACGATGAAACGCGGTGATTGATTGGCCAGTGAGATGAAACACTTCCAACGCGCGGATGATCCGACTGGAATGTCCGGGATGGATCTGCAACGCGGTCTCAGGATCACAGCGGGTCAGTTCCGCGTGGAGCGTGTTCACGCCTTCGTCATGACAGCGCATTTCGAGATTCTTGCGCAGCGTTGCGTCCCGAGGCGGCGCGTCACACAGTCCGCTGACCAATCCTTTCAGATACAACCCCGTGCCGCCAACGACGATCGGAACTCGACCGCGCGCCCGAATTGCCGCAATCGCTTGATCCGCCAATAAGACGTACCGATAGGCATCGCACGCCTCGTTCGGCGCCAACACATCGATGAGATGATGCGGAATAGCGCGGCGCTTCGCTAATGGCAATTTCGCGGTCCCGATATCGCACTCGCGATACACCTGTTGCGAATCGGCGCTGACGATTTCCCCGCCGATCCGTTCCGCCAACGCCACCGCCAGCGCCGATTTCCCTACGCCCGTCGGACCAGTCAGGATCAGAAGTTTGGAATCGTCTGGAGACATCGCGCGTGCTGGCTTACCGCCGTTGAAACCACTTCTCAATATCCGCCTGAGGAATGCGCACCCACGTTGGGCGGCCGTGCGGACAGCGATCCTTCGATGCCCCGTCCGTGAGTTGCTGCAGCAGTCCGAGTGCCTTCAGCTCCCCGACCGGATCGCCGGCACGGAGTTGGCGATGGCAGGCCATCGTGGCGAAGAGATGGTCCAGACGCTCGTCGAGCGCCCCGCTGTGGCCGAACGCGCAGAGATCGGCAGCGATCGCGCGCAGTAGCGCAGTGCAGTCGCCCCCGAGCAACAGCGTCGGAATTGCCTGCAGCGCCACACTGGTCCCGCCGAACGTAGTCACGTCGAGGCCCGCGCGCTGCAACAACGTCGTCGCGTCTTCCAACGCAGCCATCTCCGCTGGTGCCAGATCGATGATCAATGGTTGCAGCAACGGTTGGCTCTCGATCGCTCCGCGCTCATAACTCGCACGCAATTGTTCATAGCCGACCCGCTCGTGAGCTGCATGCTGATCCACAATCAACAACGCCCCGTCGGGGCACTCAAAGAGGAGATACGTTTGGGCAAGTTGCCCGAGCGAACGAAAGATCTCCTCGTTCCGTGAACGCTGCGGTTCCTCATGCGCACGATACAACGAAAGTGCCTCGTGGACGGCGATAGGGCTGGGCGGCGGCCGGACCGAATATGCCGACGCGGTAGGCGAATCGACCCGCGACGCAAGCGGCGGTAGTGTCGCACTCTCTCGCAGGTCGCGAAAGGCATTCGTCTCGCTCAACACCCGCCGCAGTGCTTGATACAAAAAATCGTGCACCGCGTTCGGATTCACGAAGCGCACTTCAGCCTTCGCCGGATGGACGTTCACATCCACCAGTTCCGGTGGCACGGCGAGGCACAACACTGCAAACGGTTGATCGGTCGGTGCAATGTAGGTGCGATACGCCTGTTGGACAGCGTGGGTCAGCACACGATCGCGCACGGCACGTCCGTTGACATAGAGATAAAGCTGCGCGCTGCCGGGCTTCGCGAGCACCGGATCGCCACAGCAACCCGTCAATTGAATGATCCCTTCGGCGGATACCGGCCGCAGCTGCGTCGCGATAGTTCCACCGAAAATTTCCGCGATACGTTGCTGTAAGTCGCCGCGTTGGTGACAGCGGAGTAACGTCCGATCGCCATGCACTAACGTAAAGCGGCATTGCGGAACGGCCAATGCCAAGCGCGTCAGGACCTCTTGGATATACCCCAACTCCGTCCGCTCGCTTTTGAGAAATTTCTGCCGTGCCGGGACACGCCCGAACAATGACTCGACGCGGACGGATGTCCCTTCCGGTGCCCCGACGGCCTCGATGAGGATCTCCGGAATACGCACTTGGACCCGCACGCCATCGGCGGCGTGGCCGCGCAACCGCGTGGTCATCGTGAAATCAGAGACAGCAGCGATGCTCGGCAATGCCTCGCCGCGAAAGCCTAACGTCCGAATGGCCGCTAAATCCTCCGCCGTGCGGAGCTTGCTCGTGGCATGGCGTTCAATCGCCAGCGCCGCGTCGTCGCGCGACATCCCGATCCCATCGTCACGCACCTCGATCAGCCGTTTCCCGCCCTCTTCCAGTCGCACGTCGATCGTCGTCGCCTCGGCATCGAGCGCGTTTTCGACCAACTCTTTGACGATCGACGCCGGCCGCTCGACCACCTCGCCGGCGGCGATCAGATTCGCAATGTCAGGTGGTAAGATCTGAATCGCCATATTAACTTCGTCCGTTCTGTTGCGGCGTGCTGCCTGGACCCGTCATCGCGCGTCGTTGCATATACGCCGCCGCAGCCGGCGAAACTTCGAGCGGCGCTCCCGTGCCAGCCCGCAGTTCCGTCAGGAATGCGTCGCATCGTTCAAACGACTCCAGATGAATCTTGTGGCGGGCATACTCCGTCGTCAGCCACAGTGCCAAGACCTGCTGTCCGGCGCGTCCGATCGTGATGAGATCCAGTTCGATCCGCCGTACCATGGCCAACGGGATCACGATCGTCCGGAAGAGACGGTACGTTAGCATCCCTTGATCAATGGTCAGGCCCGCCGTTCGTCCGGCGTAGCCAAAGAGCAGACCGAGCCCCATCGTGAAGGTTGTGCTGAGGGTCACGACGATCCACGAATCCGGCCGATGCGCTGTCGTAAAAAAAACCAATGGGCCGAGCATCCCCAGGCCCACAAACAACCAACCGCACCCGCGCAACAGTCCCCCGAAGTTCGACGGATAGCGATTGGGCATAGCGTGTTTCTTGGCACAGAATCCGCGGCGCGGCAACCGGAGCCTCAGACATTGCATGAAAACTTGTCAACGCCCGTGCTGACGGGCATACAACGCCGCATGGGTTTGAACCATGCGTCACGCATTCTACTCTGCGTGCTCGGCGCCGGCCTGGTGGCGTGGCTCGACTTCATCACTGGTGCCGAAATTAATATCTCGATCTTCTACCTCCTCCCGATTGCGGTCGTCGCGTGGCACTATGGGCGCATCGCGGCGTTGGGCACTGCGGCCCTGGCCGCGTTGATTTGGCGCTATATGGAACACTTGAGCGGCCCGGAGTATTCTTCGACGGCGATTGCCGTATGGAACGTCGTGGTCCGGTTTTCGTATTTTAGTATTGCGGCGTTGGCACTCGATGTTGTGCATCGTCAAACGATTCTGCAGACTGCCCGTACGGTGCAGCGCGCCACCGAAGACCAGTTGCGGCTACTTGCAGGCCGTTTGCATCAGGGGCGAGAGGAAGAGCGCATCGCATTGGCGCGCGATGTTCACGACAACTTTGGGCAGGCGCTGACTGGACTCAAATTAGAGGTTGTCGCGTTGCAGCGCCACACTGCGACCGCCGATACAACACAACAGACAGCACTCGCTGCAAAATTCGCAGGCATCACCCAGACAATCGACGGCGCCATCAATGAAGTGCGCCGCATTGCCACCGGCTTACGTCCGCCCGTCCTCGACACGATGGGCTTGTACGCCGCAATCGAGTGGCAAGCGCGCGATTTTCAGGCCCGCACCGGAATCACTTGCGACTGTACGGTCCCGAAAGAAGAAGCGGCGCGGACGCCGCACGCAGGGATTGCCGTATTTCGTATCGTGCAAGAGATCTTGACGAACATTCAGCGTCACGCCAACGCCACCCGCGTCGTGCTGCTCGTGTATCACACGCCGGAACAGACCATCTTCGAGGTGCGGGACAATGGACGTGGCATTCGACTGCAAGAGAGTGAAAGTCTGCAGGCCATCGGGCTCTTGGGTATGCGCGAGCGCGCCCAAGGGATCGGCGGCCTGATCGCAATTGAAGGAATCCCGGAACACGGTACGACGGTCCGGCTGACGATCCCGTGGAAAGGAGCCGCTCATGACACGCATCCTGATCGTGGATGACCACGCCGTGGTTCGCCGCGGGATCCGACATCTCCTGGAAACAGCGCTAGCCGACGCCGTGATCGATGAAGCGGGCAGTGCTGAAGAATGTCTTGGGTTGGCAGCGACCAACACCTGGGCGCTGGTCATTCTTGATCTGTCATTGCCTGGACAAAGCGGCATGGAACTGCTCAAGTGGTTTAAGGCACGATGTCCCACGGTCCTGATTCTGGTCGTCAGCATGCATCCGGAGGATCAATTCATCGGACGAGTCTTGCGCGCCGGGGCGGCAGGCTATCTATCGAAAGAGACCGCCCCCGAAGAATTGGCCTGTGCGGTGCGTGACGTGTTGGCAGGACGGATTTACGTAAGCCCACAAGCTCGGACCAATATGGACTGGTTGGCGACGCCGGACACTTCGTATCCGTTGCATCATCGCCTCTCGGACCGGGAACTCGACGTGATGCTGGCCCTCGCGAACGGCAAGAGCGTCACCGAGATCTCCCAGAAGCTCTCGCTCAGCGTCAAGACCGTCAGTACCTATCGCAGTCGGATCCTAGAAAAGCTGGGATTGACCTCGAACGCGGAACTCGTTCGCTACGTGTTACAACACGACTTGATTGATTCCTAATCGTCGACCGCACGCAACATGCGATTCACATCAGGCATAAAGTCACCGGCAAAGCCGGATCCTCCCGGGCACTACGCACACGTTGCCGAAAAATAAAGCGCCCGATGGGTTTCCCCATCGGGCGCTTAGTAAATCCCGGCAACGTGCTACTCTCCCACGGATGATGACCCGCAGTACCATCGCCGCTGAGGGGCTTAACGGCCGTGTTCGGAATGGGAACGGGTGTGACCCCCTCGCTCAAGTCACCGGAAATCGAATGTCAATACGTAGAAATTTCAGACCGGGCCTCTTAGTGCATGTCCACTCGAATTTGTTGCCCGCCAGAGGCGGACAACAAATATTTGGCCAAGCCGAACGGGCAATTAGTACCGGTTAGCTCGAAACCCCTTACAGGGCTTCCACATCCGGCCTATCAACCTGGTAGTCTTCCAGGGCCCTTCGTACCCGTCTTGCGACGAGTTGGGAGATCTAGTTTTGAGGCGCGTTTCCCGCTTAGATGCTTTCAGCGGTTCTCGCATCCGCACATGGCTACCCAGCCGTGCCACTGGCGTGACAACTGGTAAACCAGAGGTGCGTCCATCCAGGTCCTCTCGTACTATGGACAGGACCTCTCAAATCTCCTACACCCACGACAGATAGGGACCAAACTGTCTCACGACGTTTTGAACCCAGCTCGCGTACCGTTTTAATTGGCGAACAGCCAAACCCTTGGGACCGGCTTCAGCCCCAGGATACGATGAGCCGACATCGAGGTGCCAAACTCCCCCGTCGATATGAACTCTTGGGAGGAATCAGCCTGTTATCCCCGGCGTACCTTTTGTCCGATGAGCGATGGCCCTTCCATACGGGACCACCGGATCACTAGGACCTGCTTTCGCATCTGCTTGACTTGTAGGTCTCGCAGTTAAGCACCCATTTGCCCTTGCGCTCGTCGGCTGGTTTCTAATCAGCCTGAGGGTACCATCGCGCGCCTCCGTTACTCTTTTGGAGGCGACCGCCCCAGTCAAACTACCCACCAGACATTGTCCTCGACCCGGCTTCACGGGTCAGAGTTAGAATTTCAGAATTCTCAGGGTGGTATTTCAAGGTTGGCTCCACCGAGGCTGGCGCCCCGGCTTCAAAGCCTCCCACCTATCCTACACAGACAACCCCGAAATTCAATGCCAAGTTGTAGTAAAGGTGCACAGGGTCTTTCCGTCTTGCCGTGGGTAGACGGCATCTGCACCGTCAGTACAATTTCGCTGAGTCTCTGGCCGAGACAGTGTGGCAATCGTTACGCCATTCGTGCAGGTCGGAACTTACCCGACAAGGAATTTCGCTCGATTCATCTTATTCGTTTCCGAAAAAGTCGGACTTTATCTTTCTCATGCCTCGATTCATGCCGGCAGCAATTTTTTGTATCTGCTGGATTCCGGCGCCGCTCAAATGCTTTCCATTCTGCATCAGGAGCAGCACATCACGGAATTTCATGAAATCGAGATGTTTCTTCGTGCGCAGCGGATGTTGTTCGAAAAAAGGGATGATGATCTTTCCCAGATGCTCAACATCTCTGACACGAAATGCCATTCGGTCCCCATGATTGCTCCGTACCACCCCACACCCGAAATAACTCTTCAGTGCGTGCAGGATTTGCACATCGCGTTCATGCTGAACGACGGTAAATTCCGGATGCACTTGATAGCCAGCGGTCATGTCGGTTCGCGGATTCAGGCCGACAAAAAAACAGCCCTCACCATCGACAAAACCGACCACCCACTGACTTTCCAAGCGTTCCTTTTTTGCATGAGACTGAACGTGAAGTCTCTGAGGGTTCTCCATATGGAGCCTTCCCTGCGGATTGTCCCCTTGTCTCAGAGATTTTGACTGTTGAGCACTACACGTACTTCACTCAACGAGTACTCCAGAGCTGTATGAGGAGTTTCCCGCATATAGTTCAGTTTTACTAAGGCTAGCGATCGTTAACCTTAGGACCGTTATAGTTACGGCCGCCGTTTACCGGGGCTTCAGATCAGAGCTTCTCCTTGCGGATGACCCCTCACCTTAACCTTCCGGCACCGGGCAGGCGTCAGACCCTATACGTCGTCTTCACGACTTTGCAGAGTCCTGTGTTTTTGGTAAACAGTCGCTGCCACCGTTTCTCTGCGACCTACAGAGGCTCCATCCGTGCGGATTTCACCAGCGTAGGCACGCCTTCTTCCGAAGTTACGGCGTCAATTTGCAGAGTTCCTTAGCCAGAGTTCTCTCAAGCGCCTTGGGCTTTTCGCCCCACCCACCAGAGTCGGTTTCCGGTACGGGCACCTCATACACTATCGGCGGAGCTTTTCTCGGGAGCTGGACTCAACGACTTCAGTAGCGGTTACCCGCCACCTCGGCATCACCTCTCGGAATTAATCCACCGGATTTACCTGGCGGATCTCCCTACAAGCTTGCAGTGCCATCCAATAGGCACCTCGTATATCCTTCTCCGTCCCTCCTCCGACTAGCGTGCATGCGGTGGTACAGGGATATTAACCTGTTATCCATCACTTACGCCTTTCGGCCTCAGCTTAGGACCCGACTAACCCTGGGCGGATTAACCTTCCCCAGGAAACCTTGGGTTTTCGGCGAACACGTTTCTCGCGTGTTTTAACGCTACTCATGCCAGCAGAAGCTCTTCCGATACCTCCAGCCGTCCTTTCGGTCGACCTTCGCAGGCGTACGGAATGCTCCCCTACCAATTGACGATCCGAGGACCGACAAGTCCGCATCTTCGGCACATTGCTAGAGCCCCGTTACATTTTTGGCGCAGAACTACTCGACCAGTGAGCTGTTACGCTTTCTTTAAAGGATGGCTGCTTCTAAGCCAACCTCCTGGCTGTTTGTGCGGTTCCACATCCTTTCCCACTTAGCAATGATTTTGGGGCCTTAGATGGCGGTCTGGGCTTTTTCCCTCTCGACGACGAATGTTATCACTCGCCGTCTGCCTCCATGTGCTATCAACGCGGTATTCGGAGTTTGTTTGGGTTTGGTAGTCTGGTAGGACCCCTAGCCCATTCAGTGCTCTACCCCCGCGCGACCATCACACAGGCTATACCTCAATATATTTCGGGGAGAACCAGCTATCACTGAGTTTGTTTAGCCTTTCACTCCTACCCACAACTCATCCGAGGATTTTGCATCATCCACCAGTTCGGGCCTTCATCAGCCTTTCGGCTGACTTCACCCTGGTCATGGGTAGATCACTCAGCGTCGGGTCTATTCCCTGCAACTAAACGCCCTTTTAAGTCTCGCTTTCGCTGCGGCTCCGGGGTTTGAGAACCCTTAACCTGGCTGCAGAAAATAACTCACTGGCTCATTATGCAAAAGGCACGCGGTCACACATTCCTTGCCTTGCGGCAAGGCATAGTGCTCCCACTGCTTGTAAGCATACGGTTTCAGGTACTTTTAACTCCCCTCCCGGGGTGCTTTTCACCTTTCCCTCACGGTACTAGTTCACTATCGGTCGCTTGCGAGTATTTAGCCTTGGATCATGGTCGACCCGGATTCCCACAGGATTTCTCGTGTCCCGTGGTACTTGGGATACCGCTAGAGGACTTTGGGATTTTGGTTACAGGGCTATCACCTTCTATGGCCGGCTTTCCAGCTCGCTTCACCTATCCCGCAGTCATCCCATGTCGCGGTCCCGCAACCCTCAGGCCACCGAAGTGGCCCAAGTTTAGGCTCTTCCCCGTTCGCTCGCCACTACTAGGGGAATCTCGATTGATGTCTTTTCCTGGGGGTACTGAGATGTTTCACTTCCCCCCGTTCGCCGCGCTCACCTATGTATTCAGTGCGCGCTAATCCGTCTTTCGACGGATTGGGTTTCCCCATTCGGACACCTCCGGTGTATAGCTTCGTTGGCAGCACACCGGAGCTTTCGCCGCCTCGAGCGTCCTTCATCGCCTGCAAGCGCCTAGGCATCCACCGTATGCTCTTCATAGCTTGACCAAAGTCAAGTCGAGAGAAACATGCATTCAATAAGAGACCCAGTCTGAAATGTACTACGTATTGTATTGACGTTATTAACTTGTCAAAGAACGGACTTCAAAATTTCTGTGGAGCCGACCGGGTTCGAACCGGTGACCTCCTGCTTGCAAAGCAGGCGTTCTCCCAACTGAACTACGGCCCCCGGCGGAGCCCATCTATTTTCTAATTTCCATTTTCGACTGTAGAAAATCGAAAATGGAGGCGACCTTCTGGTCGGTGGGCCCGGGTGGACTCGAACCACCGACCTTACGCTTATCAGGCGTACGCTCTAACCACCTGAGCTACGAGCCCGGTTCGTCCTGCAAGAACGACACAGGACAGCCCCCTCAAAACTAAATAGGATGTACTGACAGTGTGACCAACAAGCTCCGAAGAGCTGGCTTGACCATTCGGATAACCTACTCTTTCGAGCAGGCAAATCCTTAGAAAGGAGGTGATCCAGCCGCACGTTCCCGTACGGCTACCTTGTTACGACTTCACCCCAATCATCGCCCATACCTTGGGCTCACCGAAGCGAGACTTCTGGTATAGACAACTTTAGTGGTGTGACGGGCGGTGTGTACAAGGCCCGAGAACGTATTCACCGCAGCATTCTGATCTGCGATTACTAGCGATTCCAACTTCAAGGAGTCGAGTTGCAGACTCCTATCTGAACTGGGGAAGGGTTTCTGAGATTAGCTCCCCCTCGCGGGTTTGCGACCCTTTGTCCCTCCCATTGTAGCACGTGTGTCGCCCTGGGCATAAGGGCCATGATGATTTGACGTCGTCCCCACCTTCCTCCGGTTTGACACCGGCGGTCTCTCTAGAGTGCTCAGCATGACCTGTTAGCAACTAGAGACGAGGGTTGCGCTCGTTGCGGGACTTAACCCAACATCTCACGACACGAGCTGACGACAGCCATGCAGCACCTCTGCCGCCGCCGGCCTTGCGGCCGAACCCAGGATCTCTCCCGGTGGCAACGGCAGTTCAAACCCCGGTAAGGTTCTTCGCGTTGCGTCGAATTAAACCACATGCTCCACCGCTTGTGCGGGCCCCCGTCAATTCCTTTGAGTTTCAGCCTTGCGGCCGTACTCCCCAGG
>JACQUX010000032.1 GCA_016210045.1 Deltaproteobacteria bacterium
CCCGCGGGCGAGTCTGAGCGGGTAAGGAAGCCATCGCGCAGCGATGGCATGGTCCGCGGCAGTTATGTCGGAAACGCAACGCGTTTCCGTCCTTTGCCAGAGATCCATGGTGTTGAACCCCGACCGAGCGAGGTCTCAGTGAGCCGAGGGCCGTAACCCGAGGCGAACGGCCCGAGGGACGCTCACCACCCGCTTCGAGGACCTCCGCCCCCCTAACTCTTCGTCCTCGTCAACGGAAACACCTGCACATTCAATTGATACACTTCGAAATAATCCGCACTCCCCTTGTTGATGTAGTCGAGAATCTCCTCCCGAAACGTCTGGACCCGCCGCTTAATTTCCGCCACCGCATTTTTCGGGATCGGAATCGTCAACGCCGTCACGTCGCGCAACTCCGGCGCCATCGTATGCAGCGCCTCTTTGGCGTCATCGAGCATCGAGCGGTGATATTGCATCAACTCCAACGACGCCACCTCCGGCGGCGTGGTCAGACTCGCGTCGGCCTGGACCAATCGCCCCGCCTCATTGCGCCGCACCAACCCCAACCGCTGCAACACCTCCAACGCATGCTCCACTTCCTTCGCCTTAATATTCATTCGCAGTTTGGCCGCGATCCAACTCGGATCTTCTTGGAAATCAGGCAACGCGACCATCTCCCGAAGCGTCACAAAGAGCTTATTGGTAAAATATTCGTATTGGTCCTTCTTGATCCCATGCAGCTGCGCCCTGGGCTTCAACGCCGACAATCGCTCTAAATACAGTTCTTTTTCCTTATCTTCCCGCGCCTGATTAAACAGGACCAACGCCTCGAAATAGGCCGTCTCCCGCTTGCCCAACTTGAAGGCCTTGGCCACCTGCTGGATCGAGGTCGGCGTCAGGTTTCGAGCCCCATCAATGACCATCTTCAGATAGCTCGGCGAGCTGAACCCGGCCACCCGGGCAAAATAGCGGAAGGAAAAATAGCGAGTCGTCTGTTTATACTCGACCAGCAAGTCCTGCAAAAATTGCCGGTAATCCATGTAGTTATACGGTTCTCGCGCCATGGTCGCTCACCCCCGGTCCTATACTCGTTAAGCGTACACTAAAGAGAACGAAATTAACAGCCCCCGACCAGTTGCCCCTTGTGAATGCGAGCTATTACGCCGCATAATACAATCATGATGTACACTGAAACAAACAAAGGGGGATTTATGAAGATCGAAAACATCGATTTCACCTTACTGAACAACCTCTCCACCTTCGTGTTCAAGCCGCTGATCGTGCTCGGAATGGGCACGTTGACGGTACTGTTGACCACGGCGATGTTGGCCTAACGTAGTGCGGCACATAAGATCGTGCGGTTTCAATACTGACAACTGCCGTCCCTATTCCCCCTCAACGAACCGGCCCGGGAATTGTCCCGAGCCGGTTCTGCATTGGGGAGGAAACGATCGAGAGCAGCGGGTCATATTGCGCTTTTGTCCCCTCCAGAGTACTGGTCTTCATGTCTGGTTATGCAGTGGAGAGGGCTCATTATTCGGTAGGGATCGGAATGTCTGCAAAGGAAGCGACCGCTCGCATCAAGATCAACCAGCTGCTGGCAACGGCTGGTTGGCGCTTCTTTCCGGACGATCGCGGCCCAGCCAATATCCGACTTGAAGCCAACGTCTTCATTCCACCGACCGCTTTGGATGCATTCGGCGATGATTTTGAGAAAACCGAAAGAGGCTTCATCGATTTCCTGCTGCTTGACGCCAAGGGTTTTCCGCTCCTCGTCCTGGAAGCCAAGGCCGAGCAGAAGAACCCGCTCGACGGCAAGGAGCAGGCACGTAGATATGCTCGCGCGCAGCACTGTCGTTTTGTCATCCTCTCCAATGGGAATCTACATTACTTCTGGGATCTCGAACGCGGCAATCCGTGCATCATCACTTCGTTCCCGGCTCCCGATTCAGTGGCAGGCTATCAGCAGATCACGCCGAATCCGCAACGCTTGATTACTGAACCGGTCGGTGACGATTATATTGTTCTGACTCAACGCCCCAACTATCAAGCTGAGGCGAGCTGGCGCAACGAGGTCGAACGTTCGAGTTTTGTCCAGGCGAATAAGCTCCGCTTTCTCAGGCCCTATCAGTTGAATGCCATCCACGCCTTGCAACAGGCAGTCAAGGACGACAAAGATCGTTTCCTGTTCGAGATGGCCACTGGCACCGGCAAGACGCTCACCGCAGCCGCCGTCATCAAGCTGTTCCTCCATTCCGGCAACGTGCGGCGTGTGCTTTTTCTGGTGGACCGCCTCGAGCTGGAAGACCAAGCGAAGAAGACCTTCGCCGCTTTGCTGTCCGCCGACTTTCAGACCGTCATCTACAAGGAGCGCCGCGACGACTGGCGTCGCGCGGAGATCGTCGTGACCACCGTCCAGTCGTTGCTCTTTAACAACAAGTATCAACGACTGTTCTCGCCGACCGACTTCGACCTGGTCATTTCCGATGAAGCCCACCGTTCCATCGGCGGCAACGCCCGCGCTGTGTTTGACTACTTCATCGGTTACAAGCTGGGCCTCACCGCCACGCCGCGCGACTATCTCCGCAGATTCGACAGCTCGAATCCGGGCACCCGCGATCCGCGCGAGGCCGAACGCCGGTTGTTGTTGGACACCTATCGCACGTTCGGTTGTGAGGACAGTCAGCCGACCTTTCGCTACTCGCTACTGGACGGTGTGAAAGAGGGCTACCTGATCAATCCCACAGTCGTGGATGCCCGCACAGGGATTACGACTCAACTGCTTTCCGACGAGGGATTCGTCGTCTCGTTCACGGACGACACCGGCGAGGATCAGGAGCAGGTCTTCAAGCAGCGCGATTTCGAGCAGCGCTTCTTTTCCGACGCGACCAACCAAGTATTCTGCAAGGCATTTCTGGAGAATGCGTTGCGCGATCCGATTAGTGGCGAGGTCGGCAAGTCGATCCTCTTTGCGGTCAGCCAGAATCACGCCGCGAAACTGGCGCAGATCCTCAACCGGATGGCCGACCGCATGTTCCCCGGCAAGTACCAATCCGATTTCGCCGTTCAGGTCACCTCGCAGATTCCGGATGCGCAGCAGTGCACGATCAACTTCGCCAACAACAACCTGCTTGGCTCAGGCAATTTTATCCCCGCCTACAAAACCAGTAAGGCGCGGGTTTGTGTGACGGTCGGCATGATGACTACCGGCTACGATTGCACCGACATCCTCAACCTCGGCCTCTTCCGTCCGATCTTTTCGCCGACGGATTTTATCCAGATCAAAGGACGCGGCACCAGAACCCACAATTTCTTGGAGCAACTTTTTGATGAGCAACTCAAGGCCGCTGTCGAAAAACCGGCGAAGACCGCCTTCAAGCTCTTCGACTTCTTCGCGAACTGCGAATACTTCGAAGAGAAGTTCAACTACGATGAAGTGCTAAAATTGCCCCGGCCTCAAGGTAAGGGTCGCAAGCCGGACGAAGCGATCGCCCCCTTAGTCGTTGGCGGTACTTACGAACACGTCGGGAGCGACCTCGTCCTGATGGTCAAGGAAGCGACCATTGGGCCCGAGGGCATGAAGATCGACCGGATGTTCTTCGAGAGATTCGAGGGCACAGTGCGCGAGAACGAGACGATCGCCGCAGCCGTCGAGTCAGGACAATGGGATCGCGTCATCGACTACGTGAACCGTGAGGTCTTTAACAAGCCCGAGGAGTACTACACGTTGGACAAGCTGCGCAAGGCGGCCGCTGTGGATCGGCGACTGACGCTGCGCGAGATCCTGGAGAAAGTCTTCGGCCTGATTCCGCGCTTCAAATCGAAAGATGAATTGCTGGAGGAGGAATTCGCCAAATTTATCGCCGACGTCAAGCCCGAGGAGGCCGAGGTCATCTCGGCCATCAAGCATTTTTTCAAGGCCTACGCCACCAGCGACCGTGTCAGGGCCATTATCGATAGGCGCCACTTCACCGATCTCGCGACCAACTCGATGTTCTCCACCCGCGATTTCAAGGCCGTGCCGCCGAAGTACCGCATGCTGGTCCCCGAGTACGTCAAAGACTACGTATCGTTGAACCAGTTTGCCGCGTGAGAAGGGAAGCAGTGGACTTATTATGCCAAGTTCGCCACACATAGAGGTTTTATGAACAGACCGCGAAAAGCCACTGTGCATGTGAAGGGAACCACCGTTTCGGTATTGGTTCATCACGAGCAGGATTACATTTCCCTCACGGATATCGCGCGGCACAAAGACCCCAACCGGACAGACTACCTGATCTCAAACTGGCTGCGGAATCGAAACACCATTGAGTTTCTCGGTATCTGGGAATCCCTGAACAACCCCAGTTTTAAACCCATCGAATTCGATGGGTTTAGGAAAAGCGCGGGGCTGAACAGCTTCATCCTGACGGTCAAGCAGTGGGTCGAGGAGACGCGAGCGATCGGTCTCGTGTCCAGAGCCGGACGCTACGGCGGCACCTTCGCACACAAGGACATCGCTTTCGAGTTCGCCACCTGGATTTCCGTCGAGTTCAAGCTATTCCTCATCAAGGAGTTCCAGCGGCTCAAGGAAGATGAGAACAGCCGTCTGTCCTTGGCCTGGAACCTGAATCGCACTCTGTCCAAACTCAACTACCGCATACACACCGACGCCATCCAGGCCCACCTGATCCCGCCGGAAATCACCCCCACTTTGGCAGCCATCACCTATGCCACCGAGGCGGATCTGCTCAACGTCGCCCTGTTCGGGCACACGGCGACGGAGTGGCGCCGGACTAACCCGGACAAAAAGGGTAATGTGCGCGATTACGCCACCATTGAACAACTGCTTGTCCTCGCCAACATTGAAGTGATGAACGCGGAGCTGATCCATATGAAACTGTCCCAGAGCGAACGACTCACCCGTCTCAACCAGATCGCCATTCGCCAGATGCAGGTACTGACCGCAGCACCGGCGCTCAAACAACTCAAGGAATAACCGTGCTCGACACCGACACCAAACGCCGCATCGACACCGCCCGCGACATCCTCGTGGGCAAGGTGCCCGACCCCAAGAGCCAGGTCGAGCAGATCACGATCGCGTTGATCTACAAGTTCATGGACGACATGGACGCCGAGGCGGAGGAACTGGGCGGCAAGCGCAAGTTCTTCGCAGGCGACTACGCCCGCTACGGCTGGGCCAAGCTGATGCGCTCTGGGCTCGGCGGCCACGAGACCCTGAACCTCTATGCCGAGGCGATCGCCAAGATGCCGGAGAACCCCGGCATTCCGGCACTCTTTCGCGACATCTTCAAAAACGCCTACCTCCCGTATCGCGACCCGGAGACCCTGCGCGCGTTCCTGAAAATCATCGACGAGTTCACCTACGACCACTCCGAGCGTCTCGGCGACGCCTTTGAGTACCTGCTCTCCGTGCTCGGCTCACAGGGCGACGCCGGGCAGTTCCGCACGCCGCGCCACATCATCGATTTCATCGTCGCAATCGTGGACCCGAAGAAGACCGAGACCGTGCTCGATCCGGCATGTGGGACAGCGGGATTCTTGATTTCTGCGTATAAGTTTATCCTGCGGGCGAACACAAGTGGCGCGGCGGCATGTCCCACACCCTCACCCCCAACCCCTCTCCCCGGGGGAGAGGGGAGCCATTTTCGCGGTGGGTATGATTTTGCGGGGCTAAAGAAACGAGCGCGGGAGTTGCGGCAAAAGCAAACCGATGCCGAAACATTGCTTTGGGGGCTTTTGCGGGATCGGCAACTTGGCGACGCGAAATTCCGGCGCCAGCATCAGTTTGGCGACTACATCTGCGATTTCTACTGCCACGAAGCGAAATTGGTCGTGGAGTGCGACGGGGACGTGCATCAAACCGCCGAAAGACGGCAACTCGACGCCAAACGAGACACCTACCTCAAATCCCAAGGCCTCAACGTCCTGCGTTTCCGGAACAATCAAATCCTTCAGGATCCCGAGCCTATATTGGAAGCCATCGCGCAACACCTCCTTCCCCCCTCTCCTGTTGGGAGAGGGGCCGGGGGTGAGGGTGTCGGGCGTCCTGGCGACTTGCTCACCCCCGACGAGCGCGGCCGCCTCGCCCAGAACATCCGCGGCTACGACATCTCGCCCGACATGGTGCGCCTGTCGCTGGTGAACCTGTACCTGCACGGCTTCGCCGACCCGCATATCGCGGAGTACGACACCCTCACCAGCCAGGACCGCTGGAATGAATACGCCGACGTGATCCTCGCCAATCCGCCCTTCATGTCTCCGAAAGGCGGCATCAAGCCGCACAATCGTTTTTCGGTCCAGTCCAAGCGCAGTGAAGTGCTGTTCGTGGACTACATGGCCGAGCATCTGACGACCAAAGGCCGCGCCGGCATCATCGTGCCCGAGGGCATCATCTTCCAGAGCCAGACCGCCTACACCCAACTGCGCAAGATGCTGGTCGAGGAGTATCTCGTCGCGGTCGTTTCGTTGCCGGCGGGCGTCTTCAATCCCTACTCCGGGGTGAAGACTTCCGTCCTTTTGCTGGATAAGTCTCTCGCGAAGCAGGCGCAGACGATTGCCTTCTTCAAGATCGAGAACGACGGCTTCGGCCTTGGCGCCCAGCGTCGAGAAATCGACAAGAACGAACTGCCGCAGGCCCGCGCCGAGATCGCCGAGTACCTGCGCCGCCTGCGCGGCCGCGAGTCCGTGGAGGACTTCCAGCCGACTCTTGGGTTGGTGGTGCCAAAGGAGAAGATCGCAGCGAACGGCGACTACAACCTGAGCGGGGAGCGGTATCGAGAGGGGATAGTAAGAGCTACCCGTTATCCGATCGTTCCACTGGGCGAGGTCGCTGAAGTCGTTGCCGGCCAATCGCCCCCGGGCGAATCCTACAACGATGTTGGAACCGGAACGCCCTTCTATCAAGGCAAGATCGAGTTCGGTGACATGTTCATCGGACCTCCGACTGCCTGGACGACGGAACCGCAGCGGTTCGCTGAAGCAGGCGATATTCTGATGTCAGTGCGCGCACCGGTCGGGCCGGTGAACCTTGCCAGTCAGCGAATGTGTATCGGCCGAGGCTTGGCCGCGATCCGGCCTGCAGAAGGTAGGCTCCTGGCTCCTTACGCCTTCTATTTCCTGAGAAGCCAAGAGGCGCGCATCAATGGCGACGCAGGCGCAGTCTTTGCCTCGATCAATCGAGGGGACATTGAGAAGCTTCAAATCCCCCTGCCGCCGCTGGAGGTGCAGAAAGAGATCGTGGCGGAGATCGAGGGCTACCAGAAGGTCATCGACGGCGCCCGCGCCGTCCTCGACCACTACCGCCCCCACATCCCCATCCACCCCGACTGGCCGATGGTGAGGCTGGGCGAAGTTGTCAGCTACAGCAGCGGTGGAACGCCATCAAAGGCCAACGAAGCCTATTGGATCGGAGAGATCCCGTGGGTCTCTGCCAAGGACATGAAATCCGATGTGCTGACAGGCGCTTCTACCCACGTGTCCGAAACAGCCGTCAAAGAAAGCGCAACGCAAGTCGCGCCTGTTGGGTCGCTATTGATTTTGGTGAGAGGAATGGGCCTCGCCAACGGAGTGCCAATCTGCGAACTCGCGACGCCATGCGCCTTCAACCAGGACGTGAAGGCGATGAAGCCGAACGAGTCGGTCAATCCCACCTTCTTGAGACTGATGTTGAAACAGGAGGAGCCGCAGTTCAGGAGGATTCTGGAAACGGCGGCTCACGGGACTCTGAAGATCAACACCGACGACCTCAGTTCCATCACGTTCGCGCTGCCCTCACTCGCCACGCAGCAAGCCATCGTCGCCGAGATCGAAGCCGAGCAGGCGCTGGTCGCCGCCAACCGCGAGCTGATCACCCGCTTCGAGAAGAAGATCCAGGCCACCCTCGCCCGCGTCTGGGGCGAGGACGAGCCGGCCCCGGCGGAGGCCTGAGCGATGGAAGAGGCCGCCGAACTGAGCAACTACCTGCCGCTCTCCTTCAAAACCCCGAAGGAGCAGGAGTACATCGAGTTCCTGTGGGACGCCTTCGAGACGAACTAC
>JACQUX010000033.1 GCA_016210045.1 Deltaproteobacteria bacterium
CGGCATGAGCGATCCTCAATAATTCAAACACGCAGTGGGGTGGTGGGCCCAGGTGGCGAGGCCGTCTCCGCCGCAGCCGGACCCGCCGTCGGCGGGGGCGCAGTTTCTGGGCCGAGGGGGGCGGGGGTGAGGGTGAAGAGGGTGCAGGTCGTGTTGGCGAGGTCGTCGGGGGGGCAATTGTAATGATACGGACCGTAGATCGCGGCGATCGTGTCGAGGGCGACGCCGCCGGGGTAGATCTGGCCGGGGAGGGCGGGGCCGGCGAGGCCGAGGGTCGCATGCGGACGGCGGGCGCGGCGGTTGGACATACCGGACTCTCTAGTTTGCTACAGTGCCCTCGTCAAGCGCGAACGGCGTGGGGCAGGGGCGGACCGCCCCGTCACCCCGGCAACCCCTCCGGCACCTTCATCGGCTCGACGCCATCGGCCAGCGTCCACACCGGAGCGGCCCGAGCTGCTCCCGGGATCGATCCAGTTCAAATTGACGTTCGGCAATGCGGCGGCCGCCGCGGCCGTGCCGGACCTGTTGCGGCTGTTGAACTTGGATTCCGTGATCCGGCGGTTGCCTGACGGATTGGCGACGGAATTAGGGCCGGGCCGCACCTCACCCCTGTCCGGGGGCGAGGTGCAGCGCCTCTGTTTGGCGCGTGTGTTACTCCACTGGCAATCGGGAGAACTCCTGTTGGATGAGCCGACCTCGGCCCAATCGAGTATGGAGGCGGCGCAGCTTTTCGCGGCGTTGTAGGCGTGGACCCAAGGGAAAACCGTCTGGCTGGTCAGTCATCATCCGGAAGCCCGGCGGTGGGCGGATCGTTGTTGGGAATGCACGGGGTGGAACTGTCTGAAGGAACGGCCGCGATGATTGTTTCGTACCCATTGTCTACTGAAGAAGTGGCGATGCTGCGTGGCGGGGATTCGTCCCAGTGGATCGCAATACGGCAACGCATTCGCCGTTGGCTCTCCACCGACACCGCCAGCCCAGTGACGGCGTGGCAACTTTGTGGACTGCCTTTTCGAACCGCGCAACTGGGACCAACACCACTGACTTCCGGAGCACCGCCGAGTGAGGCGGCTGTCTGTGCGGCACGCCTAGTGGAGTGGATTGGAGCTTGTGTCGGCACCTGTGTTACTTTTCCGGGCATGAAGCAAGCCGCACAAACGGTATAGCAAGTTTTCCCCGTGCCCGGGTTTGAGGACCGGCAGAGCGCCGCGAGCTCGCGGTCTGCTTTAGTGTGGCACACGGAACATGCCGACAAAGACTGCCCGCCGGACTTCCTGGTCATCGCCTGTCTCCGCAATCCCGACGGTGTCGGAACGCGAGTGAGCCGTCCGATCATGCGGGAACTTGACAAGGAAGACGTCTGTTGCCTGACTACGCCGACTGCATTCGAGTTCATGTCGCGTGCCGCGTCGGCCCTGCCCATCGGTGTCTGGGAGCAGGGACGGCTGCGCTATGATCCCGTCTATTGCCGACCTCGGAGTGCCCTGGCCGCCCGAGCGCTACAGCAGCTGGCGGATGCCGTCGAGCGGAGCGCATTGATTGCCCCGCAAGCACCGGGGTGTGCCTTGATCATTCCGAATCGGCATACGGTCCATGCACGTGAAGGCTTTCATGCGCGCTATGATGGTACCGATCGCTGGCTGCTGCGCACGATGATTCGGGCGGACTGAAATCGTTCCATCTTCGATATGCCACGTGTATCGCTTAGCTCGGCACGGTGCGCGTCAGATAGCGCGCGATGGAGCGCTTGTAGCCGTCGGGCATGCGGAGGTTCGGGACGTCGGCCAGTGGAAAACAGTGCAGCGCCTGGTGTTCGTGACTCAACGTGAGCTGTTGGGGCGGATCGCACAACGTGCAGGCATAGGTCACAATCACGACCGGCGTGGTCGGCGCAACCGGATAGACCCAGACATCGATGAGTGGGCCGACTTCGATGCGCACGGAAAGTTCTTCGACCAATTCCCGCGCCAAGCAGGGTTCCGGATCCTCGCCATATTCTAATTTCCCCCCCGGCAGCTCCCACTCATCCCGCTCGTTCTGCAGTAACACGATGTGGGCGTCGATCACGACGATCCCTTTCACCGAGACGGGGAAGTGGGGGGGCGCGGGCATCGCTACATTGGGTGATCGGCATATCCATTCCGACTCGCTTTCTTTTAGAAGAGGCACAGCACGACGACACCGCCCATAATCACAACGGAACATTTACAGGGGCTCGCGTCGCCCCCTCCAGCGGCAAAGCCGCTGGAGTCTCCCCCTCAACGCGCCTTTGGCGCTGACACTGCGGATCGATTTCTCGTAACCTTCATCACAGCCACCGCTCCCGCAAGACGAGCATGCCAAGCACGACGGAAAACACAATGCCTATTTCCCGCGCCGCAGCGATCTTGGCCAGTCCGCCGAACGAATTGTGTACCGGATGCTGTACCGTCAGGCGCCGAGTCCCCATGACGCGATCATGAAATCGACGATGCGTGCGAACAACCGCTCGCCGATGGCTGTGGAATAGCCGTCGACGATGCCGACCACGCCGGTCGCTGAAAGGCGCCGCATGTCATGCAGCGAGGGAAGCGTCGTGCACTCCGCGCCGTTTGCGACTGCGCCGACGCGGACGTATGCCTGGCTCAACGCCCAGAGCATCGAGGTCTCGACGCAGCCGGCATGGCAATCGAGCGCGGTGCGATCCGGGAAGCATTCTCGAATCACGCCATTCGTCACAGCAAATAGCTGATGCAGATCCAATGCGGTGTGAACCTCGATCGCTGGATGCGCGCGCTGCACTCGTTGTGCGGCCTCCAGCGAGGGGGCAAAGTTTCCCCCATGGAAGGCGGTGAACAGCAATTGCGTGAACCCGTGTGCAATCACAGACTCCGCTACTTGCTCGACATACGCCATGAACGCCTCGCGGCTCACCGATACTGTTCCCGCAAAAGCCATGTGGTGGGCGGCGCAGCCGATCGGAATCACGGGGGCGACCAGGGTACGACCGAGCTGCAATGCGGCACGAACTGCCAGCGCTTCGGCCAACACCAAATCCGTCTCTAACGGCAAGTGATACCCGTGTTGCTCGATGGAGCCGGACGTAATGATGATCCGCTGCCAACCACGTTGCACCAGACGCTGCACCTCAGGTGATGTCATGGATTGCATCAAGACGGCTGGCGCGGTCATACATTTACTCCGCAGCGGAGTTGATAGAAGGTCGGAAGGCTGAACTGCGTGGTTGGGTCTTGCGCAAAGGCGGCTAATGCGCCGCGTATCTCGTCAATGTCCGCGCGCGTGGCCAGTCGGCTGTTGATGGCGGACTCGGCGATCGCTGCTAATGTGAGCGTGGCCATCTGTTTGCCCTCGCCGGTCGTGAAGACGGGCGTGACGGAGGAGACCTCGATGTCGTGATATCCGGCGGCTCGCACCATGCCCTCCAATTTGGGACCGATCGTGGCGTCGGCGCCGCGTTGCCGGGCCACGGTTTTGTAGAGTGCCACGTAGCGCGCGAACGCGGGACACGCCGGCGCGCACCGATGCCCATCGAAATCCACATCCTCGATGGCGATCGTGCCACCCGGCTTCAAGTGCTTGCGTAATCGTTGCAGCAGCGTGGCCGGTGCGGTGAGGTGAGACAGGAGTAGTCGCAGATAGATCAAATCAAATTGCCTGCTCATGGTCTCGATCCCAGGCATGACGTCGGCCGCGCTAAATTCCGCGCGCGCTCCAACGGCGAGCTGCGTCGCTTGCTGCTGGGCGATGGCAATGTTGGTGGCGTCCCGGTCGAGACCAAAGACCGTGCCAGTGGGACCAAGGATTTCAAACAGGCGCAGGCTGATGGCGCCATTGCCGCATCCCAGGTCGAGACAGTGCATGCCCGGCCGCAAGCCGGCGCGGATCAGAAACGGCTTACTCGTGGGCCACGTGGCATGGGCCAGGATACTTAAGCGATCCGATCCGGTGACGCCCCCGCGGATGATATAGCTGTCAGGCGCGCAGGCCTCGTCCGCACCGTCGGGAGGATGTGGCATGGTGGATGGCATAACGTTCTCCTGCAGTGACGCGGTGACAGCGACCGACGGCGCCAACACGCGCTTATTGTGACTCATGCACGAAAATATTCCTGGATGCCACTGCGATTGTTGTGGCCGGCGTCCACGTGCGTTCGTTGCAGCCATTTCATCGATTTGATGCCGAGTTCGTGTTCGATTCCGGACGCGGCGTTCCTGCAAACGCCAGCAGCGGCAGCAAAATGCCGGGGAGCATGAGCCACGGCAGGACCCATGTTGCCATGTGGGCCGTGACCAAAATGGCGATGCCAGTGCCACCAGTGAAACCGAGGGCTTTGATGAACTGTTGGCAGGCCTGCATGGCGCCCTTGGTCTGTGGTGGGGCGAGGTGGAGGTAGAGAAAGTCGATACGTGCCTCGATCAACAGCATCGGGACACTGAAGCAAAATCCCGCCGCGTACCACACGGCGGGCTGCGTGGCGCCGATGCACCATGCCAGCGCCACGGCTTCGCCGCAGGATGCGAGGCCCAGATACCAGAGTTGGCCAGCTCCCTCGGCGGGGACCCGCAGCTGGACCCAGGACTTATAGATGCGCGCTCCGACGACCGCGCCGATGCAGGCGATGAACGAAAACGTGCCCAATCCTGCTCCTTGCATGCGTAACTGGTGAAGTGCCACGACCGGCACGAGCGCGTTAAACAGGCCATAGGTCACGGAACGGGCGAGATAGAAAAGCGAGCATTGGGAGAGGAGCGGTGTTCGACGGATCGTGGCGAGATTTTCTGTAAAACCAAAAGCGCTGCGCCACCGCGTGGCACGGCGTAGGGCCTCGCGCCACGGCGCCGGCCGCGACGCCATCCGCAACGGGGCGATCAATACCAGCGAGCCCGCATACGTGGCCGCGTTGAACAACAACGCGCTTTGAATGCCTCCACGCTCGATCAGGATCCCCGCAAGCAGTGGGCCGCAGGCCAGCGCCACATAAAGGATCTCTGCGAGCGTCGCTGCGGCACGATTCAAGCGTGCGCGGTCTGGACACAGCGTGGCGACGACATCGGCCTTCGCGGCGTCGAAGCATCCAGTCAACACGTACCCACACCCAAACACGAGGATCGTCCCGGTCGTACCGATTGCGCGATAGGAAAACGCGAGAGTGATGAACAGCAGCAGCGCGAGCGCGTCGGAGACGATCAACACTGCTTTAGCCGGCAGGTGTCGGACCAGGACCGCGATCGCATTGCCGAACAGGAGCGTGGGGAGTTTCGTCACGATGAAACTGGCCGCCAGCGAGACGGGGTTGCCAGTGAGTGAGTACACGATGACGGCCAATGTCAGTCGCGCGGCGAAGTTGCCGAGATTGGAGATCAGATAGGCCGCGTAAAATTGGGTCAATGGCGGGAGGGTGTCACGGTGGTTCATCGCACGACCTGCACGGCGTTCTGATTCAATACCGTGAGCAGCACGTTGGGAGCGCCGGGTTCCACGACGAAGGCATAGCCGGTGTCCGGATCCGGTCCGACGTAGAGTCGTGGCGGTGCGGTCCTGTGACGGACGGCAAACCCGCCGTCTTGCAATGCGGCAGCGGCGGTGCGGAGATCCGCAGCGCGCACTTGCACGGCGCAGAGTTCCCCATAGCGACTGTCGGCAGGGATCCATCGTGCGTCGAACCACTGCTCGAACTCCTGCGGTGTTATCCAACGGAACTGCTGAAAGCCAAATGAAAGCGTATGCTGTTTCTGTTCGCACTGCGGCAAGACGGCTGCCAAGGTGCGCGCCCAGACTGCGATGCGGTCTGCTGGAGTGTCGGTACAAAACACGAATCCACTGATCGCAAAAATCGTGTTGGGTCCCATGATCAGCGTGTTCGGTGTGCGCGGTCGGGTCAGATATTCGATCGCACACAATTCACAGCCTGGGACGTGGGCGGCAGGGAATTCCGCAAAGGCCCACGTCACCGGACCATCCGGTTGCTCCGGACGCCTCCGCCGCACGATCGGCGGCGTTCGCGGGACAACGGTTTGGAGGTGGCGGTGAGTCTCCTCAATGTTATACGTGTGGAGTCCGATACCATAGGGGCGCGGATGACGGCGTAACCAATGTTCTGCGGCATCGGCATCCCGGAGAAACGCGGCTTCGTCCTCGATCGTAATAAATTCCAGATACGTGCCGGTAAGGTGGACGAAGCCGGTCAGCATGCCTTTCGGGTGATGCGACCGGTGGTCACAGCGCAGAAACCCGGCGCGCTCAAAATGGCGCAGTGTCGCCTCGAGATCATTGGCGGAGCTGAAGGAATAGACATGATCGCAATGCATACCGGACGAATCGACTTTCACCCGAACTCCCTGCTGCAGTACGGCGGCAGCGTTGTCTCGCGAGACTCACCCCGGTAACACCGCCGGCACCTTCAGCGGCTCGACGCCGTCGGCCAGCGTCCACACCGGATCATCCGGCGTATGGATTTTATTTTCGCCGGTCGCGAGGATCACCCGCTTCACGCCGGCGGCCTTCAGATGCGTGATCACCTGCGCGATCGACCAGCTGCTGCTCGGGATGTTTTTATCCACGAACGCGAAGTCGAACTGCGCATAGTCCGGCGCCGCGGCCGTGCAGGCGTCCATCGACGGATAAATCGCCAACCGCCCGATCCCCAACCGCTGTTGCTCCGCCTCCCACGCGAATTGGATGCCGGTGTCGTCGTCGATCACTAACACTCCAGGGCCAGTGGCCGAGCCGTTGCTCGGGGCCGTAGCCGGTGTCGTCCCCGCCTCCGCCGAAGGCGCACGCCTGCCAACCGTCGGGCAGGGATCCGCCGGTGGCGGAGGCGCTGCCACACCCGCAGCATCACCCGCAGCA
>JACQUX010000034.1 GCA_016210045.1 Deltaproteobacteria bacterium
CACTGAGACCTCGCTCGGTCGAGCTTCAACACCATAGTGCTCCCTCGCTCAGACTCGCCCGAGTGACGCTCACCACCCGCTTCGAGGACGCCGTTGTTTGAAAGTAGCTGAGAGCCCCTATGGACCCCACCCCACGCTCCCGGCCGATGCAGGTTTCCTCGCCTCTTCGCACTTGTTTTGTGATGGGGGGGGTGCGATAAGGGCGGCCATTCGCGCTACAGCTTATTAAAAAGGAGACATCATTATGGGCAAGACGATTAAGCAGGTGGTGTTGGGGTTGGTGGGGTTTTTTGTGGTGGCGATTGGGATTGGGTATTTTTTGGGGGAGAGCCGGTATTTTTATGTGTCGATCGTGAATAGCGGGGCGGGGCCGGTGGAGGTGAAGGCGGCGGCGAAGTCCGAAACATGGACGGTGGCGGCGGGTGAGGCGAAGACGGTGAAGATCGACGGGCAGAGCGATAAGCAAAAAGAGCAGAGCTTCACGGTGACAGCGAATGGGAAGAGTGAAACAGTGTCGGGGTCGGTGGTGTATGGGGCGAGTTACGGCGTGCATTATTTGCTCGATGTGACGGGGCGGAGTTGTTTCATCGCGGCGGATTTTGGGGCGCTGTATCAGGTGAAGGGGCAAGATGCGGCGGAGGAAGAGGCGGGGATCAAGTTAGTGGAGACGATTACGAACGATGGAAAGAAATTTTTTGAGGTGCCGACGTTGAAGGACAGCAAGGAAGAGATTGTCGGGATTGCGCAGTATCCTGGGGAAAAATTGCCGGAGCGGATCGATGTATCGCGCGGGGTGAAGCCGAAGCATGTGCGGTTGGTGCATGTGCCGTGCGAGATGTTGAAAGACGGCGAGCAACTGTCCGCGTACTTAGTGGCGAATTAGTTCTGTTGCCAATAATGGACGAGTGCCGCGAGGCCGGGGGCCCACTCCGCAGGGCGCAGGAGGGAAGGGTCAACCCTTCCCTCCTGCGCCCTGCGGAGTGGGCCCCCGGCCTCGCTTATTCTACTGTCGACCATTGCCCAATCATATGTCCACTGAGTTGATTGCGGAGGTGAAGCGGGAGTTGGAGGTGGCGTTAGCGCCTTCGGTGTTGGAGATTGGGGATGAGTCGGGGAGGCATGTGGGGCATGCAGGGGCGCGAGGTGGGGGACACGTTGCGGTCACGATTGTTTCGGAGCGGTTTGTTGGACTGTCTTCACTACAACGGCATCGGTTGGTCTATGCGGTCTTGGCGGAATGCATGGCGAGCGCGCGACTGCATGCGCTCCGTTTGCGTGCGCTGACGCCGCAGGAGTGGGGGGAAGAAATCGCGAGGCGCTAACGCAGCGGCCGCCATTCCCCTTGGTAATTGTTTGACGAGATGTATCCCATGGGATACAATTGCCCTCCGATGGAGATTCGGAAGACAGACGTATTTGTAAAGTGGCTGGATAAGTTGCGAGATGTTCAGGCGCGGGCGCGTGTGTTGGCGCGCATCGAACGATTGGCTGCTGGGAATTCTGGGGACGTGAAGCCGGTAGGCGGAGGCATCTCAGAATTACGTATTGATTATGGGCCTGGTTATCGGGTGTATTTTACGCGGCGTGGACGGACATTGGTGATCCTCTTGGTGGGTGACAGCAAGAGTACGCAAGTGAAGGATATTAAAAGCGCGCGGCAACTCGCGGAACACCTATAGGAGTGTGTATGAAGAAAACAAGAACCACACGTTACGATGTCGCTGAACATTTGCGCACGTCAAAGGAAATGGCGGCGTATCTGGAAGCTTGCTTAGAAGACAATGCCGACGATGCGGCCTTTATCGCCAAAGCACTCGGCGATATCGCGCGTGCCAAAGGAATGACAAGCGTCGCACGAGCCACCGGACTCTCGCGCGAGAGTCTGTATAAGGCATTGTCGGGTGGATGCAGTCCAACTTTCGATACTATTCTTAAAGTCATGCAGGCGCTGGGGCTGCGGTTGCAGGCGGTGCCGACGGGGTAATAGGCGCTCTCTATTAAGCCTCGCCCATCGCCTTTTTCAACGGGCGTGTCAGCAATAGCAGCAGGACGCCGCTGCCGAGCGTGATCAGGCCGATGATGCCGAAAAATTTCGAATGGGGCCAAACGTCCCAGTAGACGCCGATCGCGGTGAGTTTGTTGCCGATCGCGGTGGCGACGAACCAGCCGCCCATCATGAGGCCGCGTAGGCGTGGCGGCGCCAGTTTGGAGACGAGCGAGAGGGCCATCGGGGAGAGCATCAGTTCGCCCAACGTCAGCACTAAATACGCAGCGATCAGCCATGACGGGGAGACTTTTCCTGTGTCGCCGCCGGCGAGACCGGCCATCGTCATCACAAAGTACGCCAATGCGGTGAGGGTCATGCCCATCACCATCTTGATGGCCGTGGACGGTTCGCGGCCGCGACGATCGAGCCATTGCCAAAACCAAACGAGCGGGAACGTGAGCGTGATGACGAAGAACGGATTGATCGCGTTGGCAATGGTGCCGGAGACGTTCCAGTCGGTGTTGTTGTCGGCCCAATACGTCCAGGTCGAAAAGTTCTGATGGAAGGCCATCCAGAAGATGATTGCGATGAGATAGACGACAAGCAGCGCGCCGATCCGTTCGCGTTCTGGGATGGCTGCGACGTGCGCCGCCATGCGCGCTGGCGGTTGTTTCGCGGCGCCGCTCGAGGGGCGAATATCTGCGTGTTCAATGAAGCGTTTCAATAGCCACAACACCATGATGGAGACGAGCATCCCGCCGGCGGCGGTGGCGAACGCGGGGTGGTAGCCGAAGCGCTGTTTGACGGCTTCGACGACGACTGGGCCGAGGAACGCGCCGATATTAATGCCCATGTAGAAAATGTTGTACGCGCGGTCTTTTAAGTGGCTCCCTTCGGGATAGAGCGCGCCGACCATCGCGGAGACATTTGGTTTGAAGAAGCCGTTGCCGAGCACGAGACAGGTGAGCGCGGCGTACATCACGGCGACGGAGGGGACGGCGAGCAGTAAATGGCCGGCCATGAAAAAAAGACCGCCCAACATCACGGAGCGGCGATAGCCGAGTTTGCGATCGGCGATGATGCCGCCGACGAGCGGGCTTAAATAGACGAACGCCATGTAGTTCGCGTAGAGCCGCGTCGCGTCGGCCGTGGTCCACGCGAAGCCTTGCGTCTGGTCTTGTAAATAGAGCGTGAACAGCGAGAGCATGGAGTAGAAGCTGAAGCGCTCCCACATTTCGGTGGCAAAGAGGACGTAGAGTCCGGTGGGATGTCGTTCTTTGCCGGCCGTGGTGGCGACGGACGCAGTAGTTGTTTTTAGCATAGTGCGGAGCTGTCTACCTGAGCTCAGGGGCTGAACGCAACCGGAGAGTGCGAGTGGCTCGGGAATTGACACATGAGCTTCATCACCGTATTGAGGCAGTCACTCAAACAGGAGGGGACTTATGCTCAGTGACAAGATCGAAAAGGCATTGAACGAACAGATCGCGCAAGAAGAAGGGGCGTCCGATTATTATTTGGCGATGGCCTCGTGGTGCGAACAGACGGGCCGGCCGGGCGCGGCGAAGTTTCTCTATAAACAATCCGACGAAGAGCGCGCCCATATGCTCAAGCTCTTTCACTACACAAACGAGCATGGCGGGCATGCCGTCGTCGCCGGGACGAAAACGCCGACCGGCAAATTCAAGTCGCTGGACGAGGTCTTCGAGACCGCATTGCAACACGAGCTCAAGGTGACGAAATCGATTCACGCGTTGGTGGATCTGTGTCTCGGTACTAAAGATTACGGGACGTTTTATTTCCTACAGTGGTACGTCGGCGAGCAGTTGGAAGAAGAGCGCCAGATGCGCGAGATCCTCGATCTGATTCGGTTGGCGGGGCGCGACGGACGCGGTGAATATTTCGTGGATCGGGAATTGGCGACGCTTGCGGCACAAGCGCCACAGGCGCGCTGAGGGGGAGGCTCCAACGGCTTTGCCGTTGGAGGGGGCGACGCTAGCCCATGATTGACTCTTGCGCGGCCGTGGTGGTGAGTGCGCTTGCCTCATCAGAGCCCAAATACCGCGCGACGGCCGTGTGGGCCGCGTAAATGAACGGGGTCATCGCGACGGCGATGATCAGTTTGTACGAATAGTTGGCGGAGGCCAGTCGGACAAAGTCGGCGACGCTGAGTTTCCCCGGCAACCAGAACGCGATCGCGGTAATCACAAAACTATCGACGAGCTGAGACACGGCCGTGGAGCCGCTGGTGCGCAGCCAGAGCCACTTGCCGCCGGTGCGGCGCCGGACGGCCCAGAAGATGATCACGTCGATGAATTGACTCGTTAAGAAAGCAATCACGCTGCCGACAATGATCCACATCGATTGGCCGAAGACCGCGATGAATTGCGCGTCGGACACGGCCGATTGCGGTGCGGCGGCGATCCGGCTCTCCAGGAACAAGACGAGAAATGTGAAGACGATTAGCCCGACGGTCATCAGCGTGATGCGGCGGACGCCGTGGCGGCCGTAAAATTCATTCATGATATCGGTGGTGAGTAACACGACCGGCCACGGGATGATCCCGACGCTCATCAGAAACGGACCGACTTGAATCAGTTTTCCGCCGGTGAGTTCGCCGAGCAGCGCCGTGGCGATGAAGATGCCGGCGAGTAGCAAGAAGACGCGATCACGGCGTGCGGTAGCGGACATGACGCTTGTCATGCCTTAAGTCTGGAGCCAGGCGCCAGGGAAAAATGCGGCGCGCGGGTTACTTAATGAAGTACCCGGCGGAGCGCCATTGACCGTCTTTTTCGTGGGTAAAGGTGACGGTCTCGACCGTGACCTTCTTGTTTTCGAAGACGGTGTCGAATTGCATCACCAGATAATGACCGTCGGGTGCGCCGGGCAGCGCGGTTTCGAGTTTGGAGGTCTTCAGCGTCCGCGTGACGACTTTCCCGAGCGGTTTGCGTACACCGGCGACTTGGGTGGCGAAGCCGTTTTTGTCGACGGCCCCTTTGATGAGCGCCGAGGCCTGTTCCCACGCCCCTACGTAATTGCCGCTATCAACAACGGTGAGCCATTTTTGTGCCATGTCGACGACTTGCTTGGTGTCGTCGGCGGCGATGGTAGGCAGGGCCCAAACGATCAGTAGACCGAAGATCGCGCCACGGCTGAGGTGACGGAGTAATGTGCGCATAAGGCCTCCTTGAGGTGGTGTGTTGTTACGAGGCGGCCTCTATAACAGCGCTTGCACGAATTGTCCAAACGATTCGTGGTGGACTTACGCCAGAATCTTGATTTTTTGCTCGTTGGTTTTGTTGAGTTGGCTGAGTACCGCGATGCCTTGTTGTTTGCGGATCTCGATGTTCTTCAAGTCGCCGAGGGCCTCGGCGATATCGAGGTCTTCGAGCGCGGAGCGGGACGCGGTCAGGTCGGTTTGGCTCTGGCGGTTGACGTTGGCCGTGGCGTCGAGTCGCGTCTGCGTGGAGCCGAGCGAGGTGAGCTGCGAGGCGACTTGATTGATGGCCGTGTCGATCGCGGTGATCGCGGCGCTGGCCCCATCGCTGGTGCTCAAGTCGATGTCGCTGACGCCGAGTGCTTCGGGCGTGGCGCTGGCGATGTCGATCGTCAGCGTGTCGCCGCTTTGGGCGCCGACTTGGACCTGTTTGTTATCGAAGCTGCCGTTTAAGAGTTTCTGGCCATCCACTTCGACGGATTGAGCGATTTGATTGATGCTGCCGGAGAGGTCCGCGGCTTGCGCGGTGATCGCGGCGCGGTCGTTGGAGGAGGCGCCACCGTCGGCCGCGCGAACGGCCAATTCGCGCAGGCGTTGCAGTGCGCTCAGCGACTGCGTGAGTCCGCCGCTCGCCACTTGGATGTTGTTCGACGCCTGCGTGACGTTGGCGTTGGCCTGTGTGAGGCCGCGCACATTGGCGTCGAGGCTGGCGATCTTCGCCAGCGCGGTCACATCGTCTGCGGCGCGCTGCACTCGTTTCCCGGAACTCAGTTTGCCCAGAAGATCTTGTTGGCGGCTGTCGGTTTGCTTGAGTTGGTGGAGCAAGGTGGACTGCGTGCTGGAACTGACTCGATTACTCATGCTCCCCCCACTGATAATACGCCTGCTGAAATTGCCAAAACTTCCCCTTCACGAACAAAGAACGGAATAGTTGAGGAAAACTTGAGGAGAATTTTTTCCGCTGCGATTTCTGGTGGTTGCGATCGCTGCGTGAGCGCGCGGACGGCGGATTCAAGTTTGCCGCAGTCTGTGCCGTTGACAACATTTGTATATGAGTGCGCTCTTAGTTCCCCAAGTCGTGACACGTCCCTCCGGCGGTGCCGTACAGCGTCGGAGAACGGGCAATCTCGTGCAGCATGCGGGATCGCGTGGGGTGATTATTTACCAAGATCGCGCGGACGGTAGCGTGCATCATGCGGTGATCGACGCCGAATGGTCGGACGCGACGGCCGACAGCGAGCTGGCCGGTCTCGATGCGCTTTCTCTGTATCAAACGGTGTTACAAATGCGTCACCGTCGGACGCGTCCGCAGTTGAGTTTGTGGATTTAGCGGGCACAATCCGCTAGAAATTCCCGACGGAATCCGCGACAATCGCATTCGCTATGACATTGGTCTGCACGGAGTGGGCGGATCGGGCGGCGTGGAACGCGTTTGTTTGGGCGTCGCCGCAGGGATCGGTGTTTTGTCATACCGACTTTCTCGATGCGCTCGGGTGTCCGTATCGATTGTATCGGGTGACGAAGGGCGACGCTGTCGTTGCGGCCGTGCCGGTGTTGCTGGACGCGGATGGCGTGCGACCGCAGTGTGCGCCGCATCCGTTCACGCTGTATCAAGGGCCGATGTTTGCCGCGTCGGTCGCGGCGATGCCGATCCATTCGCGCTATCCGATGCAGAGCACGATCCTGGAATTTCTGATCGAGTCGCTGGTGCAGCAACTCGGGCGCGTGTCGTTTTGTCTGCATCATTCGCTGGTCGATATCCGGCAGTTCGTTTGGTATCGGTATCATCAGCCGGCGAGCGAGCGGTTTGCGGTGCACGTGCGGCATACCGGATTGATCGACTTACGCGCGTATCGCGATTTCGAGGCATATTTGGAGTCGGTGCGACCGGTGCGGCGGCGCGAGTATCGAAAGGCCGTGGCGAGCGGGCTGGCCGTGCAAGTCGGCACGGTGGCGGACGTCGGGATGTTTACCGAATTGTTTGTGAAGACATTCGGGCGACAGGAAATCACGTTGCCGGCGGAAGAGCTGCGGTGGTTTCAGCGGATTGCGGCGATGGCGCTGCAGACCGGGATGGGGGAGCTGCTGTTTTGCGTGCAGTCGGATGGGCAACCGATTTGCGGGACCCTGTTTCTCTACGATCCGCGCTGTAGTTATTATTTGTTAAGTGGGACCGACACCGAGTTCCGCAAATCGGCGGCGAATACGATGTTGTTGTTCGAAAACGTGCAACGCGCGCAACAACGCGGATTATCGTGGGTCGATTGTATCGGCGTGAATTCGCCATGGCGCGGGGATTTCAAGATCGGCTTCAATGCCGCGCCGACGCCGTATTACGTGGTCACGTGGCCGCCATCAGCGTGAGCCCTTGATAATCAGGAGGTCCTCGCGGGTATGGCCGAATGGAAGCTGTGGCGGTTGGGGAAGGATGAACGCGTCGTGACCGCGGCGGCGATAGATCCGCAGGAGTTGGAGGATGCAGCGGTCTGTGAAAGTGACCGTGCGGCCATGGTGTTGTTGCCAGAGTAAGTCGCGTTGTTGCTCATCACATAACGGTGTGGCGCGGTGTGCCTCGTACTCCGCTTGAACCGATGTATACGCAGGCGTGCGGCGAAAGCGCGCCATCCGGGAACGGTTGGGGATGTCGCCGATCAATAAACGACCTCCGGGACGGAGGCACGTGAGGGCCCGGTCGATGCCACGTTGGACTTCCGTGCGGGATCGGAAGTACTGCACGACGGAATAGCAGAGCGCGGCATCGACGGTGGGGAGGGGGCCGTCATAGCGGAGCCAGTCACCGCTCAGCAGGTGGCAGTGGTTGGGCGCCAGCGGAGCGAGAAAACGCGTGATAAAATTCGCATGGTCGATGCCCCAGACCTCACGGACGCGAGCGGCGAGGGGGAGGAGCAGGGAACCGCTTCCGCAGCCAATGTCCAGCAGCGTGTCGGTCGGCTGCAACGCGAGCTTCGCGGCGACGTCGGTGACGATGGCGGGCGCGCTGTCGCGGTGAAAATGACGGCGACAGACGGCGAGTGTCGGATCGTCGATCGCTGCGGCGATAGCGCCGAACGCGGCAAAGCAAGAGGGCATGGGGGCGGGGTAGGCAAGGCCTTCGCAATTGTCAAGTCGTGTGGTAGGGGCGCGCCATGTTGCACCGCTATTATCGCACGCTCCCGTGGACGGCCTATCTGCGCCATGGATGGCAGTCGCGTACGAACGCCGTCATGACCGCGTTCCACGCTCGTTGGGGTGCTGCCACGCCGCTCTTCTGCACGAGTTCGGGACGCGCGGCCCTGGCGTTGACGCTCGCGACGGCGGGAATCGGCGGCGCCGATGAGGTGCTGGTCCCACAATACCTGAGTCATTGTGTGCATGAGGTCTTGGAGCGGTATGGACGTCCTGCCTTTGGTCCTTCGCCGCGCACGCGGGCGGTACTGGTCTTTCATCAGTGGGGATTTCCGCAAGACTTCGACGCGCTGGCTGCGGCCTTTCCCGCGGATGTCCGGCCGTTGTGGATCGAAGATTGTGCACATGTCTTGGAGGGAGCTTGGAATGGGGTGTCGGTCGGGGACTTTGGCGATGTCGCGTTTTATTCACTGCCGAAACTTTTTTCCGTGAGTTACGCGGGCGTGCTGCGTATCAATCGTGCGTGGCTCCATGCCCCGATCGCACGGGCGTGGGAGGAAGCGCCGACACTGAGCGGCTGGCGCGCGCGATGGGCGGACTGGTGTTATGTGCGTCTGTATGCTGCAACGCCGGCCTTACAACATTCGGCAGTCTCCACGGCATCGACCCTCTATCGGGTCCTCGAGGCGTTTCCACGAGGCACGGCGATTCGTGGCGCCATGCCAACCACGCCGGCGGCATTGGAGGCGTTCCTGAGGGCGCAGCGGAATCGTTTCCGCGTCTGTTTGGATCGGTTCGGCAGTCAGGGGGTGTTGCGCTCCGGCGACGATCTCGATCGGCTGACGCCGTTGGTCTATCCTTTTTTTTGTGAGGATTCGGCTCGGCGTGCCGCGCTGGTGGCGCAGTGCGCGGAGTATGGGCTCCGCGTTGACACGTACCATTTTGATGTGCGGCGCAATCTCCTTGCCCCCGACTTCCGCCCGTGTGTGCCGATCCCACTCCATGCCGGAATTCCAGAATCAGTGTTTCAGCGGGTCGTCCGTGCGCTGCCGGCACCGTGTCCGGTGTGATGGCTGGTTTCCTTGGTCGGATCGTTTGTCGCGTCGCCGCTACACGGACTGGCTGAGTATCTGGTCGATCTGGTGCAGCGCGCCTTGGGCGCGTACCACGATTTCACTGAACCAGCTGAGTGGGATGGCTAGTTTGGCTTCGCGGGTCTCCGGGCGGTCGTCGTCGCGGTCCAACAGTGCGACGCTGGTCTGTCCGAGTTCGAGATGCCGGGCCTGGACGAGCGGTGCGAGCACGGTGGCGTAATACGGATGCTGCATCAGCGCGGCGGTTTGTCGTTCGAGTTGGCGGAAGAAGCGTTGATAGGCCTCCGTCGTGTTGCCGCGCGAGAGCGTTGGGGGCCGCGCGACGAACCATGCGAAAAGGTCGCTCATGAGTTGCCAATTCGTGGCGCAACACGCGTGCAACCAATCGCGCGTGGCGTGCAGTGTCGCGATGGCCGTTTGTCGACGCGTAACGAGCAGGTCCGGCGTGAAGGTCGGGAAATTCGCCATGAGCTGGGCATGCGCGTCGAACGGGGGGCCGAAGCGTGCAACCAAGGCGTCGTCCGGTTCGAGCCGTGTCGTATCGGGAATCGCGATGCCGAAACGTTCCGGGATCACGTTGTAACATTCGATGCGATGTTCGCGGATCATGTAACTGATGAAACGCGCCACTTGGTGCCACCATTGCAGCGTCGCGATCATCTCTCCGTGATTGGCGCGGGCTTCGCAGGTCGTGTGGCCGGCGGCTTGCCACGCCGCTTCGTCTTCGCGCAGATGATAGCCGGTCGCGTGGGAGCCGCGCGTGTCGGGGTCGTACGCCAGGTCTTGGCCGACTAAGTAAATGGGACGGCAGCCGAGATACTGCAGCACGAAGAGGCCTAAGTGCGAGACGCTCGACATCGCGCGGCCGTGCGTGGCGATGCCGGGAAAGAGCCAGGGGAGAAAGTGATGTTCGCGGGCCAAGAGGACCTGCGGGCCTTGATAGAGTTGATACGTTTCGGGATGGACGACGGGCGTGCTGACGAGGACGGTCTTGCGTGTGTCGAGGTCACGGAAGTGGTCGGTCGTGAGGTATTGGCGTTCCTGGCATCCGGTGAAATGCGGTGTGATGCCGTGCTGCAGCAGGATGCGCAGTGCCGAGTCGACGGCGAAACAGACAGCGCGATCCGCGACGCGTTGCAACGCGGGCAAGGTCTGCGTGAGCGAGGGGCCGGTGGAGACCAAGATGCCGGGACGTCCGGTAAAGCGGTCTTTGAGCGTGTGCAGCAGCGGCGTGCGCAGGATGCGATCGAGGTTGTGCAGGACATTGCTGAATCCGACCGGGGCGTCGACTTCAACGGCGTGCGATTCGCGAAAGAGTTCCTCGGTGACGTGTCCCCACGCACGGCGCACGGCCGGGGCGTACGCGGGCACGGTGCCGAGGTCGACGATCGTGTGGGCGCGTAGATACGCGGCGAGTTCCGGGTGTTGGAACATATCATAGAACGTGGCTTCGAGGGCGTGTGTAGCGATGCCAATGCACCACCAAATGTGTGGATGCTGTAAGAGCGCTTGCCAGTCATGCGTCGTGAGCGCGGCGTGGAACGTCGCAAGGTCCGGTTCGACGACGATCAGGAAACGGTTTCGGGGATGTCGTGCGGTTGCGTATTGCGCGAGCGCCGCACCGGAGCCGAGACCGCACCAGACCAAGAGTTGGGGATTGGCGAGCGCGCGAATTTCCTGCAACAGTGCGTCGCTGCAGGCATCGGTTGCGGCGGCCGTCGGTGAGGGCGCAGGCGCACGCAGTTGCCGGAGTGTCGTGGCGAGAGCTGGATTGCGTGCCGCCAATGCGCGCAAGTTGTCGGCGAGAAAAGTCATCCGGCGTCCTTCAACGTTTGGAGATCGGCGCGCAGCAACGGGAGCCACGTCATGGCTCCCTCAAACCAACGCAGGTAGCCGATCATCGTGGCGCCTTGAACATAGAGGAACCCAGCGAGTTGTGAGGCGGCGGCTCGTTCTTGCTCGAGGCACGCCGTTTCAATCGCCAGCACGCGGTGAAACGGTGGAGGCATCATGCCGACGAGTCCTTGGATGATGGCGTCGATCGCTTGAAAATAGCGCGCATGTTCCTCGCGACGTTGGGCTTCGTCGCCCGGTCGATGGAGGATGTGATACCAATCGTGGCCGATGCGTTGGTGTGCGTGGACCGTTTCCGTGAGGCACTGATCGAATGTGGCAATCAGTTGCTCGATCTGGGGCTGCGGTGGTGGAATGTTGGCCGGTAGTGGGAGATACGGTACCAGTGACGAGGGCGGTGTCGCGGTCGAGTGTTGTTCCGTCGTTTGTGCGGCCGCGCCGGTTGGCGGATGGAGTGCTCGGGCGATTGCGGCGGCGGCGGAATGCGCGGCTTCGACATCGATGGTGAGGAGGGCGTATTGTTCCAGGCCGCTGAGTGTCGGTTCCGCGACGGTCAGCCGTGCGCGCGGTCCGCGCAACAATTCCACCACGGACGGATGTGTCGTCGGTGTGATGACGGCGATCGATTGCGCCAGCGCGCCGCATGGTTCGATGCACTGATAATAGTCGGACAAGGTGTCGGGCGTGGTGAAACAATGCGGAGGTGTACCTGCGCGGAGGAGTCGCGGGAGTTGTCGATAATCGGCGACGAGAATGGCGGCGCGTGCCGTGGTGGCGAGGTCCGCGGTCGCGGGGGCGGCATCCGTGTCGATCGCGACGATCGGCAAACTTGCCACCGAGGATCGCAGCGCGACGAGTGGTGGCAGGGTATGAAACGCCTTCCAGGTCCGCAACACATGGCGTAATCGGAGATACGCCGTATTGCCCAACCACTTCAGTTCGCGTTGCGTCAACAATGGCGTGGAATCGGACGCGTTGGGTTGTTCGGGGTTCATGGGCATCAGCGTCAATCCGTACGTACTGATCGGGCTCTAACACATCTACGTGGAGTGGAGCAGCTGAAATCGTGCTCTGAAGCGATTGACTTCGCGCACGGCGTGCAGTTGTATCCGTCCGATGCGAGCGGCGGAACCATTGGCAATTCACGGCGGCACACCAGTGCGGACGCGGCCGATGCCGCCGCGACGGTTATTCGGCGAGGCGGAGTTGCAACAGGTCCGCGCGGTGTTTGAACATGCGTGGGCGATCGGCACTGATTTCGGATATCAAGGACCGTTCGAAGCCGCATACACGCAGGCGGTCGTGCAGTGGCAGGGCGGCGGATTTGCGGATGCGGTCAGCAGTGGAACAGCGGCGTTGTGGCTCGCGGCATTGGCATTGGAACTGCCGGCCGGCAGCGAAGTGATTTGTTCGCCGGTGACCGATCCCGGCGGGATCACGCCGCTGGTTGCATTGGGGTTGAAACCGGTGTTGGCGGATAGCGCGCCAGGCAGCTGGCGACTGGCGCCGGAATCGGTGCAGGAGCGGATCACGCCGCGGACCCGCGCACTACTGGTGACGCACGTCGGCGGGATTCCGTGCGATCTGGACGCGTTGCTGGCCGTGGCGCGGGCGCGCGATTTGCGCGTGATCGAAGACTGTGCCCAGGCACACGGTGCGCGGTGGCGCGGCCAGCAGGTCGGCACGTTCGGTGACTGCGCGACGTTTTCCACGATGTTTTCCAAGCATCATGCGACGGGCGGATGTGGCGGCTTGGTCTACACACGAGACGCGCGATTGTATGAACGGCTGCGTGCGTGGGCCGATCGCGGCAAGCCGTTTCATGCGCCAGATTTTGCGCCCAAAGATCCGACGACTTTCATGATGGCCGGGTTGAATTTTAATCAGGACGAAATTTCTTGCGCGATCGGGACGAGCACGTTGGCACGCCTGCCGGCGATCTTGGCGGCACGTCGCGCGCTCGTGGAGCGGCTTGTCGTCGGCTTGCAAGCGGCGCGCGCCATATATTTGCCGTCGCTCCCGCCGGACGCTGAACCCGCGTATTTTTTTGTCACGCTGGGAGTGCATCTGGAACGGCTCACGGTCGACAAGCCTACGTTTGCGCAGGCCGTGGCCGCGGAAGGGATTCCGCTCAACCCCGATTATCGGTATGTCGCGAGCGAATGGCCGTGGCTGCGGCCGCATCTGGCCGCTACCGCTTCCACGCCGCATGCGACGGCCTGGCGGGAACACTCATTCAATCTGCTGCTCCACGAGGGCTACACGGTGGCGGAGATCGATGATATCGTCGCGGCGTTGTTGAAAGTCGAACGGACCTGGTTGCGAAAGGAGTAAGCGCGCCGCAGCGGTAGCGGAGGCATGGCGCGCAGTAGCGATGATCGCAATGCGACCGAGGAGGGAGCGTTGCGCACTAAAGGAGACATGATGGCGGCGCATACTCCCCAAGCGTTTCAACCGATCTTGCACGAAGAATATACGCGACTTGGACCCGTCGCGATGGGGCCGATGGCGAGTTTCACTTGGCGACACGATCCGAAACATTTGCTGTTTTCGATGGCACGCTACAAATTTTGCGCGAAATTGTTGGCGGGCAAGTCGTCGGCGTTGGAAGTCGGATGCGGGGATGGGTTTTGTCTCCCGCTCATGTTGCAGAGTGTGCCAAGGATTGTCGGGATCGATATCGAGCCGGAGATTATCGCCGCGAACCAGGCCCGTGCGCAGCTGGCCGCGTGCCAGTTTCTCCGCCATGATTTAACCCACAGCCCATGTCCCGGCGGGCTGTTCGACGCGGCCTACAGTCTCGATGTGATCGAGCATGTGGCGCCGGCCGTGGAATCGCGTTTCATGCAACACCTCTGTGCCGGATTGGCACCGCACGCGGTCTGTGTGTTCGGCACGCCGAATAGCGCGGCCGATCGCCACGCCAGCGAGATCAGCCGGCTCAATCATGTGAACACGAAAGACCACGAAGGCCTGCGCGCGCTATTCGCCCCGTATTTTCACAATGTCTTCCTGTTTTCGATGAACGATGAAGTGGTGCACACCGGCTTTTATCCGATGGCGCATTACTTGTTCGTCGTCGGCGTCGGTGTGCGTTCGCAGACATAAACACAGTGATCGCAGGTCTGGCCGGACGGGGGAAGCCAGGCGGTCGGGGGTGGTGGGGTCGGGGCGCACAGCAGGCGCGCGATTTCGCGGATGTCGCGCGCACCCCAGACGCGTTCCGCGGCGGCGTGGTAGCCTGCGGCCAGGAAACAGCGCTGCGACGCGATATTGGCGAGCGCGACTTTGCCGAACAGCCGAGTGACGTCCGGTGCCATGCGCGGGCACCAGTCTTGGGTAAAGTGCGTCAGCATCTGTTTGCCGAGGCCGCGGCCGTGGAGGTCGGGATTCATATAGAGTCCGACTTGACCGCAACGACACTCCACTTCAGTAAAGCAGGTGAGCCGAATGACGCCGACCTGTTCGTTTTCGGTGGCGGCGAGCAGGATGGAGTCGTCGGGGTCTTGCAACACGCGCTCGAACCATGTGCAGTGCGTTTCCCACGCAATCTCCCGCTGGTCGAAGAAATGGCGCGTGGTGCGCGGATCGGTGCGCCAGCGATAGACGCATGCGCAATCGGCGGTGGTGGCGGAGTGAAATTGCATATTGTGCGGTCCGAGCGGTTCCGTTACGAGAGGCCATGTCTCTGGCAGAGCTGTTGGCCATTGCGAGCTATGACACACTGCGGTCCGGGTGGCTAGCGCGGTATCACGCGGCGGCGGTGCCGGCGGCCGGGCGCATCGCGGTGGTTGGCGCGGCCGGATGGATCGCGCCGTTGGTGCAGGCGGCTGCAGCGCGCGGCGTGGAAATTGGCGGCATTTTTGACGAATCGCCGGCGCGCGAGGGTGCGTCGTTAGCGGGCCACGTGATCCGGCCGTTGGCGGCCATGCAGGCGCTGGATCGCGCGACACCGATTGCGCTCGGCACGCATCATTACGGACCGTTGGCGACGCGGCTCCGCGTGCAAGGATTTCAGCATTGCCTTCCATACGCGTTGTTTCACGAGGCCGATCCGCAATGGCCGGCGCATCCGTTTTATGCCGGACTGTTGGCGGATTTGTGGGCGCACCGCGATCGCTATGCCGCGTTGGCGCAGGTCTTGGCCGATGATGCCTCGCGTGCGACACTCGACGCGGTGCTGGCCTTTCGGATGACGTTGGAACCGGAGCGGCTTGCGGGTTGTTGTCGTCCGGACGCCTATTTTGCCGAGCTCACATCCGGTGGTGAACGAGACGTGTTCATCGACGGCGGCGCGTATACCGGCGATACGTTCGCGCGCTTCGGCGCGTGGAGCGGCCATCGGTATCGTGCCGCGCTGTTGTTTGAGCCGGATCCCGACAATTTTGCGCAATTACAAGTCGCGACGCAGGGCGATGCGCGCGTGCGATGTGTCTCCAGTGCGCTCGCGGCCCGCGCGGGCGAGGCCCAATTCGTGCGAGATGCCGGGCGAACCGCGCATCTCGCCGCGCATGGCGGAACACCCGTACGGACGGTGGCGTTGGATGATTCCCCGGCCGCGGCGGATGCGACGTTGATCAAACTCAACATCGAAGGCGCGGAGTTGGAGGCGCTGCAAGGCGCAGCGGCACTGATTCGGCGGCAGCGGCCGCAGCTCGCAATCGCGGTGTATCATCGGCCCGCGCATTTGTGGCAGCTGATGGAATATCTCCAATCGCTCGGCGTGGGCTATCGTTTCTTGCTGCGGCAACACGCCGAGGCATTGGTGGAAACGGTGCTCTATGCGGCGGCGCAGTAGCAAAGCAGGCCATGCTGCCAGCATGGCCTGCTGAAAGTCGAGGGACGAAGTGTCGCTAAATCAATGAGTTGCGAGGGGTGGGGTGCTTATGGAGGATGAGAGCAGCGATGCGTTGGTGGCGTGGGAGATCGTCGACGGTGTCGCGCAGCTGCATGGCGTGATGCACACGCCGTGGCGGTTGTGGGCCGTGGCACCGCGAGAGGCGCAGGCCGCGCGGAATGTCGCTGTGGCGACGCAGTTGCCGGACGGGACGACGCCGATCTTCGTTGGTGTCGAGCATTTGCCCGCACTGGAGCGAGCGGGCTGGACGCGGCCCGCCATCGTGGTCGAAAAATCTCGCGGATACGACGCCGCGTATCGAGCGTATGCCGGTACCCCACACGTGTCGGCGGCGGTGCGCGTTGTCGTGGGGCGGGAAGGGATCGTCTCGCCGTTGCAATTTCGTGGAGCGATCACGTCATTTTGGTACGAAGAGATGGGCGGGTTGGCGATGCAGCTGCTCGAGGTCGAGCCGGCCGGCTGGCGTGACGTGGAATGCTTTCTGCTGCCGGTGCACCCGGCGGAACAAGAGTATCTGAAATATCTTGAATTGACGTTGCGACTCACGGCCGGGGCGCAACAATTCCATGCGCACTATGCCGCCACCTATGCCGCCTATCGCCGGCATCCCGCGACCGATACGGCGCTCCTGCTCTTAGTGCGCGACGATGAGCGGACGACGATCGCGCGCGATGTTGGAGCGTTTCTTGCGACCGCTACGCAGGATCAGTTCATCGTGGACTGCCCGTCGAATTTGCATCGGGCACGCTGTCTCCTGGAAGCTGCGTCGTGCGCACGCGAAGCTATTCCGCAGGTGGCGGCAGAAATGGTGGCGCGCCAAGCGGCGGCGGCCACGGCGTTGCTGCAACGACTCGACACGATCCGACCGTGTGTGGTCGCCTGTCGCAATCTGGCCCCGTTTTGGGGGATCGAGGTGTTGCTCTTCGAACGCGAACTGTTGCGGCATCTCGGGATCCCACTGCATGCCGTATTTCGCGACCTCTTGACGCATATGCACTGTTCTTTTCAAGGGGGTGGGGATTATGCCGCGCACTGCGCCCGCTATCCATCCCCGCACACGATTTTCTATGCGATCGATGCCTATCACGCGGCGCGGACTGTGCCGCCGCAGACGGAGCTCCGCTATGCGCCGTATCGCTATCTGTCGGGATGTGCATCCGTTGTCGCGCCGGCGGAGGGGCCTGACGCGATGTGTCTCGACGTGGTCGTGGCCCATTCTTCGCGCTTCGAATCGTTGGCGGTGGCGGAACTGAATGAGCTGTACGAATGCATCGCCGAGGGCGCCGGCGGGTATGCGCCGACGGCGATTCATCATGCCTTGCTGCTCACGCGGCAACGATTGTCCCATGCGGGGTTGGGGATTGCGCCGCCGTTCGGTACGGCATTACTCGCTTCGCTCGAGTGGTTCTATTACGCGCAACATCGGATTCGGATGTTAATGGCCATCTTGTCCAAGATGGAGGGTCGGCGTGTGCAAGTCTACGGTTGGTGGTGGGATCGGCTGCTTCCACCGGCCCTCTGTGGGGGGAAGGTAGACCCTGCCCAAGTCCCGCAGTTGTACCGGCGTGCCACGGTGACGCTCAGCCTCGCGCCGGCCAATACGTTGCAATTGCCGCACCCCAGTGTAGTCGAGTGTATCGCCGCCGGCGGGTTGCCGTTGGCGATGTGGCCGACGTTCGGCGATCAGCCGGCCTATGGCCATCCGTTTCTCGATGCGCAGGCGGTCCCGTATTTTCGGACCGCCGACGAGGCCGTTGCGCTGGTAACGCAGTTTTGCACGGACTGGGAGGCCCGCCAGGCGCGCATTCGCGCGGCGCAGCGCGGCTGGTTGCCGCAATTGTTGGAGGCGACGCCGAATGCCGGCGCAGCGCAGCGTTCGCTGTGTCCACCGATTCCGATCGAATCCGCGCCGGAGTATCCGCTCACCGGCGACGCGGCGCGGGACCATTTTCTATTGGAGGCCGTACTCGGCTATCTCTATTCATTCAGCGGGTATCTCCACGCCGCGCTCACGACGTGGCAGCGGATCTTGCACGACGCCCCGTGGCGTCCGATCACGTTGATCGTTCGGTCCGCCGTGACCGCCGCGGAAGCGGCCGATCCGGTCGCAACGGCCGAGTTACTGGCGTTGGCGCAACAGACGGCGCCCGAGCATCGCTTAGTGCGTGGATTGCCGGAACGGTTACGCAATGTGGCTCAGATGACCGCGACGCGATCGACCTCAGCGATCACGGATGACGTGACGTCAGCGAAGTAAGCGGCGTCGTCGTGGCGATTCAGCAGCCGACAGACGGCAATAAACGTGGCGAGCCCGACGAGGAACTTCGGCGTGGTCCCGCCTTGCCACGGACTGTTGGCCTTCCAGCGCCGCAATTCTTCCTCCGACGCCGGTTCGATCTGGTTCACAATCGCCGCGATCTGCGGATCGTGCGGAAGGAAATAATGCGCGATCTCCACCGCGCGACCGGTCTCCGGATTGGTCCACGCGAGCGTGGTGTGCGCGTAGTCGCGCGACGTCAACATTGGCGCGCCGGGGATGGCCTTCATCAGTGCGGTCACGGCGACTTGGCAGCCTTGACGGATATACTCAGCGCCGACCCGCATTGAATGCACCATTTCATCGACCGTGGATTCCGGGACGGCGAGGATCAAATTGATTTGCGGCAGCAGGCCGCGCGCTAACAACGCGTCGACCGCCATCCGACAATCGGCGACCGTGATGCCCACTTTGTTCACCGACGGACAGCGCAGCAGCCGATCGGAAAAGGTTTCGACGCCGAGCCCGACGCTGTGAAAGCCCGCTTCATGCAGCGATTCGATGAACGCCCAATGCGGCCGCGTGACGCCATCTTCACGGTGGAGGAAATTCACGACGCGGGTCTGGCAGGAGAAATGGGATTCGACGGGGAGGGCCCCCGCCGCTTTGGCTGTGCAAATGTGGCGGCTGATCTCAAAGGCGCGTTCCAATCCCGGACGCGAGCCGACCAGGAAGTCGTCGTCGCTGAACAGGAAGCTCTTCGCACCATAAGTGTTCGCGTAATGTTCCAATAGTGTCATGACCTGCGCGGCGGTCAACATGATGATCGGGAGTTTTTTCGACTGAGACGCGGGCAAAAAAGTTTGCGAACTGCAAAATCCGCAGCCGCGCGGGCAGTGACTGGAAGTGAACAGCCGCGCATTTTCGACCGTGAATTTATTTTTGTGAAAATTCGTGGTCCCGATCTCGCCGCGGACTTGCTCCCAATACGCCGAGAACGGGACGCGCAGTTTCAAGAGTTGCGCATACGACAGTTCGTGGAATTCTGCTTCCGTGAGCGGCGCCGCCGGTGTGAAGCGGATCGTGCCGTCGGACAAGACGACGCCGCAACCGTCCATCCCGTCCACGACGGTGGCGAGCGGCGTTGTGGCGGATGCCGCGGCGTAGCGGACGCAGAGGTCGTAAAGCCGCTTTTCCGCAAAGCCGGCCAACACGACATCAATCCCCATCCGGAGCCACTGTGCGTAATTCATTGTGGCCTCTTGGCCGCCGCCGACAAAGAGACACCGCCGGCCTGCGCGCCGCGCCGCCTCGCGCACCGTCCAGAGCAATTCCAAATCTTGGGTCACGTTGTAATGCGAGACGCTGATCCCGATGACGTCGTAGGCGCCGTCGATGGCGCGTTGCAGATAGTCGGGTTGGCTGCGCAGATCGAGATCGAGGATGTCGCAATGAATGCCGCGTTCCTGCAAATAATGTTGCAAGCGGACCAGCCCCATCGGCGGAGAGATGAAAAACCCCGAGTTGGACATGGACGTAGAGAGCAAGACGCGCAAACCGGTGGGAGTCATTGCAGCGGCCATAATGGAGGTCGGACGGCATCCGTCTGACACAGGCCGCGCTCCCTCGCAATATCTAACGGCGCTGCGGTTTGGAAGCTTGAGGGAGGGCCGGAGCGGTCATCGTTGTGCTGTTGTCTCTGGACAGGGTTTCTCATTTACACGCCCCCGGGGGTGTGGTGTGAAATACATGGTGCGTGGCGGATCCTGTGGATGATGAGCCGTGGCATGGTGAGAGTGAAACGAGCGGGGATGCGATCGTGAGGTTGAAGCCCAATCGTCGGACGGTAGCAAATGGCGGGACCCGTCAGCCGGGAAACGGCGCTACCGTTGGCTACGAAGCCGAGCTGTGGCGCATGGCCGACGCACTGCGCGGCAGCATGGATGCCGCCGAGTACAAGCATGTCTGTCTGGGCCTTCTCTTTCTCAAGTACATCTCCGACGCCTTCGAGGAGCGGCACGCGACACTGCTCGCAGAAAAGACACAAGGGGCCGACCCCGAAGATCCGGACGAGTATCGCGCCAAGAATATTTTCTGGGTCCCGCCCGAGGCGCGCTGGTCGCATCTGAAGGCGCAGGCTCGTCAGTCGTCCATCGGCCAGCTCGTCGACGACGCGATGGCCGGCATCGAGCGCGACAACCCGGCGCTCAAGGGCGTGCTGCCCAAGGACTACGCCCGCCCCGCGCTCGACAAACAGCGCTTGGGCCAGCTCATCGACCTCATCAGCAACATCAAAATTGGCGACGAGGCGAGCCGCGCCAAGGACGTGCTCGGCCGGGTCTACGAGTACTTCCTTTCCCAGTTCGCCAGCGCCGAGGGCAAAAAGGGCGGCGAATACTACACGCCGCACTGCGAGGACAATCTCCTGGTCGAGAAGCTCGAGCCCAACCGAGGCCGAGAGTACGACCCCTGCTGCGGTACGTCGGG
>JACQUX010000035.1 GCA_016210045.1 Deltaproteobacteria bacterium
CGGCAACCGGCCCGAATGGATGATGCTGGAAGTCATCCCTGTGCTGCCGCCGGACCTGCGGCCGTTAGTGCCGTTGGACGGCGGACGATTCGCCACCTCGGACCTGAACGACCTCTATCGACGGGTCATCAATCGGAACAATCGGTTGAAGCGGCTGATGGAATTGAATGCGCCGGAAATTATCGTGCGGAACGAAAAACGGATGTTGCAAGAAGCGGTCGACGCGCTGTTCGACAACGGCCGCCGGACGCGTCCGTTTACCGGACCCAATCGGCGTCCGTTGCGGTCACTCTCCGACATGTTGAAAGGCAAACAAGGGCGATTCCGGCAAAACTTGTTGGGCAAACGCGTCGATTATTCCGGTCGATCGGTCATTGTCGTCGGACCGGAACTCAAGTTGCACCAATGCGGGTTGCCGAAGAAAATGGCGCTCGAACTCTTCAAGCCGTTTATTTACAGCAAGCTGCAACTGCGCGGCCTGGCGACGACCATTAAAAGTGCGAAGCGCTTCGTGGAACGCGAAGTCCCCGAGGTCTGGGACGCGTTGGAAGAAGTGATTCGTGAACATCCGGTCATGCTCAACCGTGCACCGACATTGCACCGTTTGGGTATCCAAGCGTTCGAGCCGGTCTTGATTGAAGGCCGCGCCATCCAGCTGCACCCGTTGGTCTGCGTGGCCTACAACGCCGATTTCGACGGTGACCAAATGGCCGTCCACGTGCCGCTCTCAATGGAGGCGCAAGTCGAAACGCGTGTCTTGATGATGTCGACCAACAACATCCTCTCGCCCGCTAATGGCCGTCCGATCATCACGCCGACCCAAGATATGATCTTGGGGCTGTATTATCTGACTCGTGAAAAGGTCTTCGGCAAAGGCGAAGGCCGTCGTTTCTCCTCCATCGACGAAGTCCATATTGCTTACGATCACGGCGAAGTGGAATTGCACAGCAAGATCACGTTGCGGTTGCCCTCCGGCAAGCGGGTCGAAACCACTGTCGGTCGTTCGTTGCTTGCCGAGGTGTTGCCGTCCGGACTCGATTTCAGCGTCATCAATCGTGTCATGGACAAAAAAGCGGTCGGCGCATTGATCGACAACTGTTATCGTTCCTGCGGAGAGAAAGAGACCGTGTTGTTGGCCGATCGGATCCGCACGCTGGGATTTGCGCACGCCACCAAGGCCGGGATCTCCATCTGCATCGACGACTTGGTCATTCCGGACAACAAGGAAAAGGTGTTGGGCGCCGCGATCGCCGAAGTTCGCGAAGTGGAAGAACAGTACGCCGAAGGCTTGATCACGTCCGGAGAGAAATATAATAAAGTCGTCGATATCTGGGCCGAGACCACGGAAAAAGTGGCCGGCGAGATGATGCAGAAAATTCGGCTCGAAAAAATCACCGGGCCGGGTGGGGAAGTCAAAGAACAACTGAGCTTCAATCCGTTGCTGATTATGGCCGATTCCGGCGCCCGCGGCTCCGCGCAACAGCTGCGGCAGTTGGCGGGAATGCGCGGCTTGATGGCCAAGCCATCGGGAGAAATCATCGAGACCCCGATCATGGCGAATTTCCGCGAGGGCCTGAACGTGTTGCAGTACTTTATTTCCACCCACGGTGCCCGCAAAGGCTTGGCGGATACCGCGTTGAAGACGGCGAACTCCGGCTATCTTACGCGGCGGTTGGTCGATGTCGCACAAGACGCCGTCGTGATGTTGCTCGACTGCGGCACGCTCGATGGCATCACGATGAGCTCGTTGGTCGAAGGCGGCGAAGTCATCGAACGCCTCGGCGACCGCATCCTCGGACGCGTCACGCTCAAAGATGTCCGGGACCCGATCACCGACGCCGTGTTGGTGCCTGCGGGAACGGAATTGAATGAAGAACTGGTGATGGCAATCGAAGAAGCGGGGATCGAAAAAGTCGAGATCCGCTCGGTGTTGACGTGCCAACTACAGCACGGCATTTGTGCCAAATGTTACGGACGCGATCTGGCGCGCGGTCACGTGGTCGGGAACGGCGAGGCAGTCGGCGTGATTGCCGCCCAGTCGATCGGCGAACCGGGCACCCAGCTCACCATGCGGACCTTCCACATCGGTGGTGCGGCCAGTCGTCGCGTGGAACAGTCCACGTTGGAAATCCGCCATGCCGGTGTCGCGCGCCTCCAGGGCGTGCATACGGTCGTGAACAAAGAAGGCCGTTCGGTCGTGATGAATCGGAACGGGGAACTCGTGATTGTCGATGCGACTGGTCGGGAGCGCGAACGGCATAAGTTGAATTACGGCGCGTTCCTGAACCTCGGCGAAGGCAGCGCTGTGAAGCCTGGTCAACTGGTCGCGGAATGGGATCCCTACACGGTGCCGATCCTGACGGAAGTCGATGGCGTCGCGGCCTACGGCGACCTCGTCGAAGGGTTGACTGTCAGCGAACAAGTCGACGAAGTCACCGGGTTGTCGCGCAAAGTCGTAATCTCCTCGAAGGATCCGAACATGCGGCCGCGCGTCGGGATCAACGACGCCAACGGACAACCGCAGACATTGCCCCATAATAAGAACGAGGCCCGGTATCTGCTGCCGGTCGGCGCGCATATCGCGGTGGCGGAAGGGGATCTGGTGAAGGCCGGCGATACGATCGCCAAGATGCCGCGGGAAACGACGAAGACCAAGGATATCACCGGCGGTCTGCCTCGCGTGGCGGAACTGTTCGAAGTCCGCAAGCCGAAAGAATGCTCGATCATTTCCGAAGTGGATGGCGTCGTCAGTTTCGGTAAAGACACGAAGGGGAAGCGGAAGGTCTTAGTCACGCCGGAAGTGGGCGATCCCGTCGAATACCTGATGCCGAAGGGGAAGCACGTCACGGTGCATGAGGGCGATCAAATTCGCGCCGGCGAACCGTTGATGGACGGCTCCAGCAATCCGCACGATATCTTGCGCATCCTCGGATTGAAAAACCTGGCGAAGTACTTAGTGGATGAAATCCAGGAAGTCTATCGTTTGCAAGGCGTGCGGATCAACGACAAGCATATCGAAGTCATTGTGCGCCAAATGTTGCGCAAAGTGCGGATCACCGATCCGGGCGACACGATGTTCCTGAACGACGAACAAATCGAGAAAGGCGTCTTCGAAGAGGAAAACGCGAAAATGCTCAAACAGAAGGCGCGGCCGGCCACGGCGGAGCCGTTATTGCTTGGCATCACCAAGGCCTCGCTGACGACCGAAAGTTTTATCTCGGCGGCGTCGTTCCAAGAGACCACGCGCGTCCTGACCGAAGCCGCCGGCGCGGGCCGGGTCGATTATTTGCGTGGACTCAAAGAAAACGTGATCATGGGACGGCTGATCCCGGCCGGGACCGGCACGAGTCGCTATCGCCAGATCCAAGTTGGGTTGGCCGGCAGCGAAACCGACAGCACGCCAAGTGCGGAGGAGCTGGAAACACGGGATTTTGTGGAACATCGGGAAGTGGCCAGTTGACAATAGGGGTTGGCGTCTGTTAGTGAGCCACACCTTATTTTCCCGCTGTGTCCGGCCGGTGTTCTGCACGGAGACCTGGAAAGTAGTGCCGTACAACGCTCGCCGGCCTTTTGGGGCGGTCAGCAAATGGAGTGGCGTATGCCCACGATGAATCAATTAGTGCGTCAGGGTCGGACCGCAGTGCCGTATCGCAGTGCCTCGCCGGCATTGGTGCGGTGCCCTCAACGGCGTGGCGTCTGTGTCCGTGTCTATACGACCACACCGAAAAAACCGAACTCCGCGTTGCGCAAAGTCGCGCGCGTTCGCCTCACGAACAGCAATGAAGTCACGGCGTACATTCCGGGCGAAGGCCACAATCTGCAAGAGCACTCGGTCGTATTAATCCGCGGTGGTCGTGTGAAAGATCTCCCTGGCGTTCGGTATCACATCGTCCGTGGTTCACTCGATTGTGCCGGTGTGGAAAAACGTCGTCGCAGTCGGTCAAAATATGGAGCGAAGCGACCCAAGTAACTACCCCACGAGGATTTTATGCCACGACGTAAACGGGCGTCTCTACGACGCGATGCGAATCCTGACTTCAAATATGCCGACAAGTTGGTCGGCAAGCTGATCACACGGCTGATGTTGTGCGGCAAAAAATCGGTCGCGGAAGGGGTCGTCTATACCGCCTTCGATCGCATCGCCGCCGTCAAGAAAGACGATCCGGTGAAGGTGTTCCGTCAGGCACTCGAAAATATTAAACCGATTTTGGAAGTCCGTTCTCGCCGCGTCGGTGGTGCGAACTACCAAGTGCCGATGGAAGTCCGGCCGGAACGGCGCGTCTCGTTGGGACTGCGTTGGCTCGTGACCGCCGCGCGCGATCGGAGCGAGAAGGGCATGGAAGGCAAGTTGGCCTCGGAAGTCCTCGAGGCCTTGGAAAATCGCGGTGGTGCCGTCAAGAAGCGGGAAGAAACTCACCGTATGGCTGAAGCCAATAAGGCGTTCGCACACTTCCGCTGGTAACCCCTATGACAACGCAAGCAGCACAAACGGCGGTTGCAGCACGCGCCGACCTCGATCAAAAAGAACAGCAACGGCTCCACGCGATCCGGAACATCGGTATCATGGCCCACATCGATGCCGGGAAAACGACCGTCACGGAGCGCATCCTGTTTTATACCGGTCGCAGTCATAAGATCGGCGAAGTCCACTATGGCACCGCCACGATGGACTGGATGGAACAGGAACAAGAGCGCGGCATTACGATTACCTCCGCCGCGACCTATTGCACTTGGAACGACAGCAACATCAATATCATCGACACCCCGGGACACGTCGATTTCACGATCGAAGTAGAGCGGAGCCTCCGCGTGCTGGACGGCGCCATCGGTGTCTTCGACGGCGGTAACGGCGTGGAGCCGCAGTCGGAAACCGTATGGCGTCAGGCGGATAAATACGGTGTCCCGCGGATCGCATTCATCAACAAGATGGATAAAGTCGGCGCCGATTTTTATATGTGCCTGCGCTCCATCAAGGAACGTCTGCACACCGAACCGATCGCGTTTCAACTGCCGATCGGCGCCGAATCGGAATTTTCCGGCATCATCGACCTCATTCGCCTGAAGGCCTACATGTACGATGAAGAATCCAAAGGCGCGAACGTGGTCGAAATCCCCATTCCCGCCGATATGCAGACGTTGGTGGACGAGCATCGTCATAAGCTGATCGAGGCCGCTGTCGAATGCGACGACGCCGCGCTGCATAAATATCTGGAAGGCCAAGCGATCACCGCAGAAGAGCTCGTCGCGGCCGCGCGCAAAGGGGTGCTGGCGATGCGCTTTACCCCGGTGTATTGCGGGTCGGCGTTCAAGAATAAGGGCATTCAGCAACTGCTGGACGCCGTCGTGGATTTACTCCCCAGCCCGTTGGATCTCCCGCCGATCGAAGGATTGGTCCCCGGCGAGGCGGAAAAGAAATTGCAACGCGCGCCGTTGCGCAGCGAACCGTTCTCCGCGTTGGCCTTTAAGATCATGAGTGATCCGTTTGCCGGCCAGCTCACGTATTTTCGCGTCTATTCCGGCACCATCGATGCCGGCAGTTACGTCTACAACGCCGTGAAGGGCCGCAAAGAGCGGATCAGCCGCTTGCTGCAGATGCACGCCAATAAGCGTGAAGAAGTCAAGTCGGCCAGCGCCGGCGATATCGTCGCGACGGTCGGATTGAAATACACCACCACCGGCGATACCCTCTGCGATGAAGAAGCGCCAGTTATCCTGGAATCGATGGAATTCCCGGACCCCGTGATCTCGGTCGCGATTGAACCGAAAACGAAAGGCGATCAGGAAAAATTGATTGCCGGTTTACAGCGCTTGGCCCTCGAAGACCCGTCGTTCCGGATGCACGTCGACTCAGAGACCGGCCAGACGATCATCTCCGGCATGGGCGAGTTGCACTTGGAAATCATTGTCGACCGACTGACGCGCGAATTTAAGGTCGAGGCCAACGTCGGCCGTCCCGAAGTGGCCTATCGCGAAACGGTGCAGGGCACGGCGGAGGCGGAAGGTAAGTATATCCGCCAGACCGGTGGTCGCGGCCAATATGGGCACGTCTGGGTCCGAGTCGAACCGCAAGAACGCGGCAAGGGATTCGAATTTCTCGACGAAATCGTCGGCGGCGTCGTTCCCCGCGAATACATTCCGGCCGTGCGCAAAGGCATCGAAGAGGCGCTCACGGGTGGGGTGTTGGCAGGCTATCCGTTGGTCGACTGCAAAGTGGCGTTGTTCGATGGCTCCTATCACGACGTCGATTCCTCAGAAATGGCCTTCAAAATCGCGGGTTCGATGGGCTTTAAAGAGGGGTGCCGTAAGGCGGGTCTCGTATTGCTCGAGCCGATCATGAACGTCGAAGTCGTAAGTCCGGAAGAATTTATCGGGAGTGTCACGGGAGACTTGAATTCTCGCCGCGGACGGATTATGCGCACCGAAGTTCGGACCGGTTCACAAGTCGTGAATGCGTTAGTCCCGCTTGCCAATATGTTCGGGTACGCGACCGATTTGCGTTCCTCCACACAAGGCCGCGCGACCTACAGCATGCAGTTCGCGCATTACGAGCCGGTACCGCGGAATATCGCGGAGGCCGTCGTGGCGAAGACACAGGGGAAGGCGAAGGGATAGTTTCTAAAGTCCGAGGTCCGGGGCACAGGACAGAGGACACAGGACCATCCGATAACGGACAGGAGACCATATATGTCGAAAGAAAAGTTTCAGCGGACGAAGCCGCACGTGAATGTGGGGACGATCGGGCATATTGATCACGGCAAGACGACCTTAACGGCGGCGTTGACGGCGGTGTTGGCGAAGAAGGGGCTGGCGCAGTCGGTGGCGTTCGATCAGATCGACAAGGCGCCGGAAGAGCGGGAGCGGGGGATCACGATCGCGACGGCGCACGTGGAGTACGAATCGCCGGTGCGGCATTATGCGCACGTGGATTGTCCGGGGCATGCCGACTACGTGAAGAACATGATCACCGGGGCGGCGCAGATGGACGGGGCGATCTTGGTGGTGAGCGCGGCGGACGGTCCGATGCCGCAGACGCGGGAGCACATCTTGTTGGCGCGGCAAGTGGGCGTGCCGTACATCGTGGTGTGTTTGAACAAATGCGACATGGTGGACGATCCGGAATTGTTGGACTTGGTGGAATTAGAAGTGCGGGAGTTGCTGACGAAGTATGGGTTTCCGGGGGAGAAGACGCCGATGGTGCGGTGTTCGGCGTTGAAGGCGTTGGAGGGGGACGCGACCTGGGAAGAGGGGTTGTTGAAGTTAGTGGCGGCGGTGGACGAATGGATTCCGACGCCGGAGCGGCCGCGGGAGAAACCGTTCATGATGGCGGTGGAAGACGTGTTCAGCATCAGCGGGCGCGGGACGGTGGTGACGGGCCGGGTAGAGCGGGGCGTCGTCAAAGTGAGTGAGGAAGTGGAGATTGTGGGGATTCGCCCGACGCAGAAGACGGTGATTACGGGCGTGGAGATGTTCCGGAAGTTGTTGGATCAAGGAGAGGCCGGGGACAACGTGGGCTTGTTGTTGCGCGGAACGAAGCGGGAAGAGGTGGAGCGCGGGCAGGTCGTGTGTAAGCCCGGGAGCATCACGCCGCACACGAAGTTCAAGGCGGAAGTGTACATTTTGACGAAAGAAGAAGGGGGCCGGCACACGCCGTTTTTCAAGGGGTATCGGCCGCAGTTTTATTTTCGGACGACGGACGTGACGGGGATCGTGGAGTTGCCGGAAGGGGTGGAGATGGTGATGCCGGGGGACAATGCGAACCTGGTGGTGGACCTGATCACGCCGATCGCGATGGAGAAGGAATTGCGGTTTGCGATCCGCGAAGGCGGCCGGACCGTGGGTGCGGGCGTCGTCACGGAAATTTTGGTGTAAGGGGCACTCCCCCTCACCCCGGCCGCCGAACCACGGCGGCCTGCCCTCTCCCCAACGGGAGAGGGAGAGTATGGAAAGGGTTTATTAGATGCGTATCATTCTGCAATTGGCGTGTGGCGAGTGTAAACATCGTAATTACACGACCACAAAGAATAAGACGAAGACCCCGGATAAGCTGGTCAAGCGGAAGTTTTGTCCCGCCTGCCGGAAGCATACCGATCATAAGGAGACGAAGTAAGAGGTTCGCTCGGTGGGAGAGCGCATGGGTGCTCCCCCTCACCCCGGCCGCCGAACGACGGCGGCCCCCCCTCTCCCCAAAGGGAGAGGGAGATTAAGGAAGGGATCGATTACAGGGGAGTAGCTCAGCTGGTAGAGCACCGGTCTCCAAAACCGGGGGTCGCAGGTTCGATCCCTGTCTCCCCTGCAAGGAGTGGGTGGTAGATAAAAATGGGGGGTGTTGGGGGGAGAGCGCAGCGGTCCCCCCGACTTTAGCGAGGAACCGGCTTTGCCGGTCCGAGCGAATTGACCGAGCCGGGCACCGCTCGCCAGGGGCGAGGGGTCGGCGAGGAAGTCCCCGCAGCGCGACAGCGCGGAGGGGATCTCCCCTGCAGAAATGTAATGCTACAGAGTTTTTAGGTGCGATGATGAACATACCGAATTATCAGCGATGGGTTTCACTGGGACTGCTGGGCGCGGCGGCGTTGGTGTATGCCGTCGTCGGGAAGTTGGCGGAGACCGTTTGGGATCTCCTCCGATTGCCGTTGCCGGAATGGCCGTTAGCTCCGACCGACCTCATTGCGCTGGTTGCTGCGATTGCCTGTTTTTTACTGGCGCGTCGGCATGCACGACTCAATAGTTTTCTGAACGATGCGGTGTCGGAATTGTCCAAGGTCAGTTGGCCGCCGCGCAAGGAAACGATGATGTCGGCGGGTGTGATTACGGTGGTCGTTGGGATCTGCTCGCTGTTCTTGGCCCTCTACGATGTCGTGTGGGGTTGGTGCGTAAAGCTCGTGTATTAGGACGTGTCGCTGGTTTTCGGGTGTTGAACCCCGGACATCGAGCCTCCGGCAGTCGCGGATAGAGGACAGGCTATTATGAAAAACTGGTACGTGGTTCATACCTATACGGGCTTCGAGAATCATGCGCGGCAAGCGCTTGAAGAACGGTTGAAGTCCTCGAAGCTGACTTCGCTTTTCGAAGAGATCTTAGTGCCGACCGAGAAAGTGGTTGAAGTCAAAAATGGCCAGAAGCGGACCTCTTCGCGGCGGTTTTTCCCCGGCTATATTTTGGTGAAGATGGAGCTGAATGAAGAGACGTGGCACTTAGTGCGGAATACGCCGAAGATCACCGGATTCGTCGGAACTGGCATGACGCCGCCGATCGTTCCGGAAGAAGAGGTGCGGCGGATCACGCAACAGATCGAAGAAGGGACGTTGCGACCGAAGGCGAAGATTATTTTTGAAAAAGGTGAGACGGTGCGGGTCACGCAAGGCCCTTTCTCCACGTTCACCGGCATTGTCGACGATGTGAACGCGGAAAAGGGGAAGTTGCGGGTCATGGTCAGTATTTTCGGTCGGGCGACGCCGATTGAACTGGAATTCACCCAAGTCGAAAAGACCTAATGATAGGAGTGTTGTTATATGGCAAAAAAAATTCAGGCGTATGTGAAATTGCAGTGCCCTGCAGGGCAGGCCAATCCGGCACCTCCGGTTGGTCCCGCGCTGGGGCAGCACGGCGTGAACATTATGGAGTTTTGCAAGCAGTTCAACGAACGGACCAAGACCCAACCGGGGATGATCATTCCGGTCATTGTGACGGTCTATTCGGATCGTTCGTTCAGCTTTATCTTGAAGACCCCGCCGGTCTCCATCTTATTGTTGAAGGATGCCAAAGTGGAAAAGGGCGCGGGAGTGCCGAATAAACAGAAGGTCGGCAAGGTGAACCGGGCGCAAGTCGCCGAGATCGCGAAGCTGAAAATGCCCGATTTGAACTGTCACACCATCGAGGCCGCGATGCGTCAAGTGGAAGGCACTGCGCGGAGCATGGGGATTGAGATAGAAGGCTAGTCAGTAGCGATGGCGAAGGAAGAGGGACGAAAGGACGTAAGGAGAAATATTATGGGTAAGCGATATGCGGCCAGTACGAAATCAGTCGATGCGGCGAAGCTGTACTCCGTTGAGGAAGGGTTCGGCGTCCTGGAAGGATTTCAGGCCGCGAAATTCGACGAGACCGTCGACGTGGCGATTCGTCTCGGTGTCGATCCGAAGAAGTCCGACCAAATGGTGCGCGGCAGTGTGCGCTTGCCGAACGGCTTAGGCCGCAAGGTGCGCGTATTGGTGTTCGCAAAGGGCGACAAGGCCCGCGACGGCGAAACCGCCGGGGCGGAATACGTCGGCGCCGAGGATTACATCACGAAGATCGAACAAGGCTGGCTGGAGTTCGATAAAGTGATTGCGACGCCGGACATGATGTCGACGGTCAGCAAGGTAGCGAAGATCTTGGGTCCGCGCGGGCTGATGCCGAATCCGAAGGCGGGCACGGTCACGATGGATGTCACCAAGGCCGTGACCGAAGTGAAGGCCGGGTTGGTCGAATTCCGGATGGACAAAGGCGGCGTGGTTCACGCCCCGATCGGAAAGCGGTCATTTGGTCAGCTGAAGTTGAAAGAAAATTTTCAGGCCCTGATGGATGCAGTGACGCGCGCGAAGCCGGCCACTGCGAAAGGCCATTTTATTCGGACCGTGACGGTCTCGGCCACGATGAGCCCGGGCGTGCATCTCACCATTACGGATGGAGCCAGCCATGCATAAGCAAGAGAAGGCGGAATTAGTCGGTAGTTTGAGCGAGCGCTTTCGGGGGCTCAAAGCGGCGATCGTTACGGAGTATCGTGGTTTGACCGTCGAGCAAATGACCGGCTTGCGCAAGAAAGTGCGGCAGGCCGAAGGCAATTTGCGCGTCGTCAAAAATCGGTTGGCAAAGCGGGCCTTCCAAGGGGCCTCGGTCACCGGGCTCGACGATTTCCTCGTCGGTCCGACGGCATTGGCCACGGCGGATCGGGATCCGGTGCCATTGGCGAAGGCCCTTGTCGATTTCGCCAAAGGGAATGAGCTGTTCAAGATCAAGGGCGGTGTTGTGGAAGGTAAGGTCCTCAACCCGGCGCAGCTCTCGGCGTTGGCGAAACTCCCGAGCCGCGAAGAATTGTTGTCGCAATTGCTGAGTGTGATGAATGGCCCGGCCCGCAATTTAGTGACCGTATTGGCCGCCGTGCCACGCGGATTGGTCACGGCGATTAAGGCCATCGGAGAGAAAAAAAGTGCGTAAATGAATGACTCTTAATTGCCCCGCATTGCGTGGGCGCCCTCGACGGTCGCGGCGGAATAGTCTCGCTGCGGTGCGGCTTGGGGAGGAATCAAGGAGGTCGTATGTCAGTCGCAGTCGCATCAAAGGAACAGATCGTCGAGACGCTGAAAGGGATGACTCTGTTGGAGGTCTCTGAATTGGTCAAGACGTTGGAAGAGACGTTCGGCGTTTCGGCCGCCGCCCCGATGGCATTTGCCGCGATGCCGGGTGCCGGTGCCGCCGCTGCCGTGGAAGAGAAGACGGAATTTACCGTCGTGCTGTCCGATGCCGGTCCAAACAAGATCAACGTGATCAAAGAAGTTCGGACGATCACGGGACTTGGTCTCAAAGAGGCCAAGGACTTGGTGGAAGGGGCCCCGAAGACCGTCAAGGACGGCGTCAATAAGGACGATGCCGAGAAGATCAAGAAGGCGCTCGAGGCCGCCGGAGCCAAAGTCGACATCAAGTAAGCGCGTTGAGCAGATTGTGAGCAATGGCATTTGTCGCGGGCCGTATTAATAACCCCGCCACAAGGAGCAAGTGCGCCGAAACGTGAGTGGAGGCGTAGCGCGCGGTAGGGATGAACGCAATGCGACCGAGCAGGGAGCATTGCGCACCATAAGGAGTATGCATGGCGACGACCACCCCAGTGCGGCGCATTCGGCAGAGTTTTTCCCGTTTGCACCAACCGTTGGCGATTCCGAATCTGATCGAGTTGCAGCGGCGCTCCTACGACGCGTTCTTGCAGCAGGAAACCGATGCCGAAAAGCGGCCCGATACGGGCCTGCACGGCGTCTTTAAGAGCGTGTTTCCGATCAAGGACTTCAATCAGACGGCGTCGTTGGAATACGTCCATTACCACCTCGATCCGCCGAAGTACGACGTCCTGGAATGCCGCAGTCGCGGCATGACCTACGCCGCGCCGGTGCGCGTGTTGGTGCGCCTGATTGTCTGGGATGTCGATCCCGAGACGCAAGCCACGGCGATTCGCGACGTCAAAGAGCAAGAGGTCTATTTCGGCGAAATCCCGCTGATGACCGAGTACGGGACGTTTATCATTAACGGAACGGAACGCGTCGTTGTCAGTCAGCTGCATCGCAGTCCTGGGATCTTTTTCGAACACGATAAAGGGAAAACGCAAGCGTCCGGCAAGCTCCTCTATTTCGCCCGCGTCATCCCGTATCGCGGCTCGTGGCTCGACTTCGAATTCGACGCCAAGGATCTGGTCCATGTTCGGATCGATCGGCGCCGTAAGATGCCGGTCACGATTTTGTTGCGGGCGCTCGGGATGTCGGTCGAAGAAATTTTGAACCACTTTTATAAGTCGGAAGTGGTTTCGTACGAAGGGCGTCAGATTTGGAAGAGCTTCATCCCCGACCTGCTGCTGTTCCAAAAGGCCGGTCGCGATATCCGCGATCCGAAGACCGACGAGGTATTGGTCAAGAAGGGGCGAAAATACACGCGCGTGGCGATTGAGAAATTGAAGGCCGCGAAGGTCGACAAGATTCCGGTGGATCCGGAAGAGTTGTTCGGACGCGCGGCGGCGCGCGACATCGTCGACGCGTCGACCGGTGAAGTCGTGTTGGCGGTCAACGACGTCCTGACGGCCGACAAATGGGAAGAATTGCGCACCCGCAAGATCAACAACATTCCGTTGCTGTACATCGACGACCTCAACGTGGGGCCCTACATTCGCAACACGTTACTGGTCGATAAAATGCCGTCGTCGGAAGAATCGGTGCTCGAAATTTATCGCCGCCTGCGGCCGGGCGATCCGCTGACGCCGGAGGCGTCGCAGACGTTGTTCGAAAATCTGTTCTTCAATCACGAGCGTTACGATCTCTCGAAGGTCGGACGCTTGAAATTGAACCACAAGTTCGGCTTCGACGTCCCATTGGAAGTCGGCACGTTGCGCAAAGAAGACATCCTCGCGGTCGTCAAATACCTCGTCGGGCTCAAGGACGGCGAAGGCGAAGTGGACGACATCGACCATTTGGGCAATCGGCGTATCCGCGCCGTCGGCGAATTGCTTGAAAACCAGTTCCGCGTTGGTCTCGTCCGGATGGAGCGTGCGATTCGCGAGCGGATGAGTCTCCAAGAAGTCGAAACGCTGATGCCGCACGACTTGGTGAATCCGAAACCGGTGATGGCGGTCATCAAGGAATTTTTCGCGTCGTCGCAACTTTCGCAATTCATGGATCAAACCAATCCGCTGTCTGAAGTCACTCATAAGCGGCGACTCTCCGCACTCGGGCCAGGCGGTTTGACCCGCGAGCGAGCCGGATTCGAAGTGCGCGACGTCCACGCCACGCACTACGGCCGGATTTGTCCGATTGAAACGCCGGAAGGACCGAATATTGGCTTGATTGCGTCGCTCTCTTCGTATGCGCGTGTGAACGAATTCGGGTTCATCGAAACGCCGTATCGGAAAGTCGTGAAAGGCAAAGTGACCGACGAGATCCTCTTCTGTTCCGCATTGGAAGAAGAACGGTACCTGATCGCGCAGGCGAACGCCGCGCTGAATAAAGACGGCACGTTGGCCGACGACGTCGTGCAGTGCCGCCAAAAGGGCGAGTACGTCTCGATCAAGTCGGCGGATGTTCAACTCATGGACGTTTCCCCGAATCAACTCGTGTCGGTCGCGGCCTCACTGATTCCGTTCCTCGAACACGACGACGCGAACCGCGCCTTAATGGGTTCGAACATGCAACGGCAAGCTGTGCCGCTGTTGCGCACCAGCGCGCCGCTTGTCGGCACGGGCATGGAGGCCACGGTCGCGCGTGATGCCGGAATTACGATCGTGGCGAAGCGCGACGGTGTCGTCACGGAAGTCGACGCCACGCGGGTCGTGGTGCGCGCGGAGCGCCCGTCGAAGAAAAAGGGCGGCTCGGACGTGGATGTCTATCCGCTCATTAAGTATCAACGGTCGAATCAGAATACGTGCTTAAACCAACGGCCGATCGTCACGGTCGGCGATCGCGTGAAGTCCGGCGAGGTCATGGCCGACGGACCGGCGACCGAACAGGGCGAATTGGCGCTGGGGCAAAACGTCTTGGTCGCGTTCATGTCGTGGGGTGGGTACAACTTCGAAGATTCGATCTTAGTGAACGAACGTCTCGTCAAGGAAGACGTCTTCACGTCGATCCACATCGAAGAGTTCGAATGCGTGTCGCGCGACACCAAGCTCGGTAAAGAAGAGATCACACGGGACATCCCGAACGTCGGCGAAGAGGCGCTACGCAATCTCGACGATAGCGGGATCGTGCGGATCGGCGCGGAAGTGAATCCGGGTGATATCCTGGTCGGCAAGATCACGCCGAAGGGGGAAACGCAGCTGTCGCCGGAAGAAAAATTGTTGCGAGCGATCTTCGGTGAAAAGGCCGGTGACGTGAAAGACACTTCGCTTCGCGTGCCGCCGGGCGTCGCGGGTATCGTGATTCACGCCCAAGTCTTCTCTCGCGAAGGGAGCGATCTCGACGCGCGGAGCCTGGAAATCCAAGACGAGGAAACGGTGCGCATCCGGACCGACATGGATTCTGAATTGCGCGCGATCCAAGATTCTTTCCGCAAGAAGTTTCGTTCGTTACTCGTCGGCAAGACCTCGACCTCGAAAGTGATGGATGAAGAGGAAGAAAAGACGTTGTTGGCCAAAGGCAAGTCGATCACGGAAGGCGTGCTGGAAGCGATCCCGTTCGAGAAGTGGCGCGAGATCACGGTGAGCGGCGGCGACGAGATCGAAGAAGAGCTGGGCGAACTCTTCGAGGCCTATGAAGAACAGGCCGACTTGGCCAAGATGATGTACGAACAAAAATTGAATCGCTTGAAAAAGGGCGACGAACTCCCGCCGGGCGTGATCAAGATGGTGAAAGTCTACGTCGCCATTAAACGGAAGTTGCAAGTCGGCGATAAAATGGCCGGACGCCACGGGAATAAAGGCGTGATCTCCCGAATCTTGCCGGAGGAAGATATGCCGTATCTGCCGGACGGACGTCCGGTGGATATGGTCCTCAATCCGCTCGGCGTGCCGTCGCGTATGAACGTTGGCCAGATCCTTGAAACCCACTTGGGTTGGGCGGCCGAGGCGTTGGGCAATCAAATCGCGGCGATGCTCGAAAAAGACTACTCGCGCGACGCGCTCGTGAAAAAGATCCAGACGGCGTATCAGTCGAAGACGATGGATGCCTGGCTGGAAAAGGCCAGCGAAGACGAAGTGCGGCAAATGGCGCGATTGTTACGCCATGGTCTCACGATCGAATCCCGTGTCTTCGACGGCGCGCGCGAAGCGGAGATCAAGGACTGGTTGCATCGCGCCGGTTGTCCGCAAAGCGGGCAGACGATCCTGTTCGACGGCCGCAACGGTGAACCATTCGCCCAAGCGGTGACGATCGGCATCATGTATATGATGAAGCTGCATCACTTGGTGGAAGACAAAATCCACGCCCGCTCCATCGGCCCCTACTCGTTGGTCACGCAGCAACCGTTGGGCGGCAAGGCGCAGTTCGGCGGTCAGCGGCTCGGCGAAATGGAAGTCTGGGCGCTCGAGGCCTACGGTGCGGCGTATGCGTTGCAAGAATTTCTGACCGTGAAGTCCGATGACATCATTGGACGGAATCGGATGTATGAATCGATCGTGAAGGGTGAATGTGCGTTGGAACCGGGATTGCCGGAGTCTTTCAAGGTCCTCGTGAAGGAATTGCAAGCGCTCTGTCTGGATACCGAGCTGTTGGAAACCCGGGCGCAATAACGACCGATCAATCGGTTTGCTTGGAGTAAGCGCGCCGGAGCGGGAGTGGAGGCGGGGCGCGCGGTAGTTAATGACTGCAATGCGACCGAGGAGGGAGCATTGCACACCTAAGGAGATGGCATGGCCGCAGACATCTATAGCTTCTTTGAAAAGCCGAAAGATCCATTATCCTTCGAGGGCGTGCGCATCAAGCTCGCCTCGCCGGCCAAGATTAAAGAATGGTCACACGGTGAAGTGAAGAAGCCGGAGACGATCAATTACCGGACGTTCAAACCGGAACGCGACGGCCTGTTTTGCGCGAAGATTTTCGGCCCGGTGAAAGACTACGAATGTAATTGCGGCAAATACAAGCGGATGAAACACCGCGGTATCGTCTGCGAAAAATGCGGTGTCGAAGTCATCCAATCGAAAGTGCGGCGGGAACGGATGGGCCATATCACATTGGCCACGCCGGTCGCCCATATCTGGTTCTTGAAGAGCCTCCCGTCCCGCGCCGCACTAATGCTGAATCTGTCGTTGAAGGATTTGGAAAAAGTCCTCTACTGCGAGGCCTATATCGTCACCGATCCTGGCGCGAGCGATCTCGAAGAAAACGAAATCATCAGCGAAGACAAATACCAGCGCACACTGGAGCGTTGCGGCAACACCTTCCGCGTCGGCACTGGCGGCGAAGTGGTACGGGATCTGCTGGCGAAAATCAATGTTGATGATTCGAGCAAACAACTCCGTAAGGAATTGGAGACTGCGAAATCAGAGACGTTGCGCAAAAAATTGATGCGCCGTTTGAAATTAACGGAAAACCTGCGCGAGGCCGGCAACCGGCCCGAATGGATGATGCTGGAAGTCATCCCTGTGCTGCCGCCGGACCTGCGGCCGTTAGTGCCGTTGGACGGCGGACGATTCGCCACCTCGGACCTGAACGACCTCTATCGACGGGTCATCAATCGGAACAA
>JACQUX010000036.1 GCA_016210045.1 Deltaproteobacteria bacterium
ACAAAATTGATTCCAAGATTTTAAGGTAAGGTGTAGGGTGGGTTTGGTGATCGCTTACAGTCAGTGTCCCTCAGGTGAGCGGCAAAAATATCATGGAGACCTGGGCTTGGCCTTCGGGGCTCGTGGGAGGCGATGACTTCGGAGCCTTCTTCATTCCCCCCAAGGGAGCCGGAATCTGGGTGACCTTCGAAAACGGCGATCCGAACCATCCGATCTGGGAGGGAGGACATTGGGCACGTGGCAAGGCGCCGGAGGTCGCCAAACGGGCCACACCGGACAACCGTGTTTTCCAGACCAAGAACTGGATCATGGAAATGGACGACCAGGAGGGCTCCGAAAAATTCAAGATCACCGATCGGAAATCGGGCAACCATTTTCATTTCGATTCCGCCACCGGGAAACTGGATCTGAAAGTGACCGGTGATGAAAGCACGGAAACAGGTGGCAACCGAAATCGGAACGTCTCGGGAAACAGCAGCGAGACGGTTTCCGGCAATAAGAGCATTTCCTGCGTGAATTTTTCACTCTCCGCCACGGGCAATTCGACGATGACCTTCGGAAGCAGCACCGTAACATTAAGCCCTGCGGAAATCTCGTTCAACGTGGGTGGGCATACCCTGGTCATCAACGGCGGCGGTGTCCACATCGACGGGCGGGAATTCATTGCCCATAACCACTCGGGCGTGGATCCGGGCGGCGGCAACACGGGAGGGGTCAATTGACCCGGGGAGTCAACTGATATGGCACTGATCGCCGATTACGGCCTGACATTCCCCCAGCGGAGAAACGCCAAGGGATTCATCGAATTCACGGGCGACATCCGGACACTCGTCCGCGAGTCCGTCTACCAGATTCTTGGCACGCGGGTCGGCGAACGGATCATGGTACCGGAATTCGGCTCGCGACTGCCGGAGCTATTGTTCGAACCCATCGACGAGATCACGGTGGCACTGGCCCGCGTCTACGTCATCGAGGCGATCGAGAAATGGGAGCCGAGGGTGGAGCTGAACGAGGTCGCCGTGACCGTCAATCCTGATTCGGGCTGGGTGGAGATTTTCGCCGACTACGTAATCATCAACCGGGGGATCGTCGATAGCGTGGCCGTCGCGTTCCCCAGATTCGTCGGGTAAACTATGCCAACGTTCGACAACATCGAGTTCCGCGCCTTCGATTACGACGGTTTCAAGGAGTCGCTCTTCGATATCGCCAAGGCGAATTTCCCCGAATGGACCGATGTTCTCGAGTCCAACCACGGTGTCATGTTCATCGAATGGCTGGCCTTCATCTCGGCGAATCTCGCCTGGATGCAGAACTATCATGCCCGTCAGCATTTCGTGCCGACGGTGAACGAGAACAAGAATCTCACGAAGCTCGCCAAACAGTTCGATTACCACATTCCCAACAACGTGGCGGCGTTGGTTGACCTGACCTTCGGCACCGAGGACGGTGATCCTCTCACCGACGATCTTATCATCCCGAAAGGAACGCAGGCGCGCACTACCGGAGAGACGAGCCTGATTTTCGAGACGACCGCGAACCTCATCATCCCCTCCGGGGCGGCCTCCGGTATCGTCGCCGCCCGCCATCAGGTGACGCGCGACGAAACCGAGACGAGCGACGGCAGCGCCGATTACCGCTCGGCGCTTCACTACAACCCCTACATCGAAGACACCATGGAAATGACGGTCGCCGGCGTGCCCTGGGTGGAGGTCGACAATTTCCTCGATTCCAACGGCAACAGCGAGCACTTCCGTCTGGAGGTGGATTCGGAAGGCGTTCCCACGGTGATCTTCGGGGACAACGTCAACGGCAAGATCCCGCCCGCGGGTGACACGATCGTTTACACCTACAAGGTCGGCGGCGGTGCCCAAGGGAACGTATCGCCGGGAACGATCACGATTCTGGATGCGACCTTCACCGATACCGGAGGCAATCCGGTTTCCCTGATCGTGAACAACGCCTCCGCCTCCCAGGGAGGGGTTGATCGCGAAGACATCGAAACCTCCAAGATCCGGATCCCCAAGTCGATCGGAGCCAAGGAAGTCACCATCGACTATGAGGACTTCGAGGCCATCATCACGAGCGTCGCCGGCGTGAGCCGGGTCCGGATCCTCACCGTGAATGACAACCCCTATATCGAGGAGAACACGGTTCTGGCCGTGGTCTTGCCGGAAACCACCGACACCCTGACCCAAGCCCTCGAGAACCAGATCGAGACGGCGTTGGCCGAAAATCCGCCGCCCTTGACCCAGAGACTCATTCTGACCGGTCCCCAGCTGGTCGATATCCCCGTCGAAATCCGCGACCTGGTTCCCACGAGCGAATTTTCGACCGATGTGGGCGTTTCCGCCACCGCGAGCATCACGCTCTTGGACAATACGTTCGATGTCGGCGACACGATTACGGTCAACGGTCAGGATTTCGTGGTGGGCATCGATTGGCTGGCCGGAGGGGATCTCAATTCCTCCGCCAACAACCTCGCTACCGCGATCGAAGTGGCCTTACCGGAAATTTCGGCCGACGTGAACGCCGCGACGGTCAACCTGACGGTCCGCACGCCGGGAGCTCACGGGAACGATTACACGCTCGCGGCCACGGACGGCGCGACTCCGAATTTCTCCCTGTCCGGCATCACATTCGGCGGCGGCGAGGATTCGGTTGTCCAGGCGGGAGTCCGTGCGGCACTGGAAAAATATTTCGGCCGCGAGAACACCGACGAAGACGGCCGGTACACGATCGATTTCGGCACCACCGTTTACCGGAACCGGATCATCTGGATCATTCAGGATGTGGAGGGCGTGAAGAGCTTCAACCTGGCGTTACCGGCCGCCGACACGATCATGGATATCAACCAGTTCCCGACTCACGGTCTCATTTTCACGACGTCTTGAGGCGCTACCATGTCCGAGAACGAAAAAAATCTGCCTCCGAAAGTATATCATCAGAACGATCCGGACAATATTCTGGACCTTTGGAAGACACTGACCAGCCAAGTCTCGGACGAATTCCGCACTTTTATCGCCGCCTATGACGAGCTGGTCGATCCCGACACGGCCCCCATGGCCTTCGTGGAACTGATGCTGCGACAATTGGGCAATCCGTTCCGTAGTTACCCCCTGACCGATACGCAGAAACGCAAACTCGTGAAGCTTCTGATCCCCATGTACAACCAGAAGGGTCTCGGGAAGGAAAAAGGCATCGTCACCGCGGCCCGATTCCTGCTCGGCATGGAAGTGGAAATCGTCGATCCCCATGCCTACCCCGAGGATGGCTGGCATGTGGGCGTGAGCGAGATCGGACTTTCCACCTATTCGGGCGGTCGTCGCGTTTATTGCAATCTGCTCGAATGGACCGAAGTTTTTTCGGAGGCCGATTGGATCAAATCCCTGATCATCGTCACCCCGCAGGTCATTACCGGACCCACTCCGTGGGGACGTGATGCCGACCGGCTGGACATGAGTGCCCCGGGTGCCTTGATTTATCAGGATGCGACGCCGCTTCTGGCCGCCAATCAACCGTTCACCGCTTCCATCTGGCTCAAGGCCGACGTGCCCGGAACGCTCACTTTCGCCATTCAATCGGTGGATAATCCCTTGGATCAGACGGAAGAGATCCTTGGTGTCACATCGGAATGGCAACGGTTTGTCGTCCAGCACCGGTGTTTCCCCAATACCGCCGGCGATGTCCGTTTTCTCCTGAAATCCGATGCCGGTTTCCCGGGAGACTTGTACGCCTGGGGTGCCCAAATGGTCCGGAGCGATGATCCGGACACCCCGTATGCGCCGAGAACGGACGATGCCGACGATTGCGATCGTCCGGGGGCGTGGGCCTTCCATTTTTTCATTCAGACACCCCGGATTCTCACCGATGACGAGCGGGATCTCCTCCGTGAAATCGCCGACTTCATGAAGCCGGCTCATACTCATTACGGGATTCTGGAACCCAATGACCCCGGTTTTGTGGATCATTGGGAGGTGGGAGTTTCGGAGGTCGGCGTAAATACCTACGTACACTGACAGGTGCGCACGTATGGACAAACATAACTGGTACTACCGATTCCTCGCCGACACCGACTGGCTGAACAGCCATCACGGCGATATCGACAACGCCCTCTGGAATCTCCTCTTGGAGATTACCGAGAACACCGGGGTGGTTTACGGCCTGGATGTCTCCGAACGCGGGGCCGGGGCCAATTTCTCCGTCGATGTCGGTTCGGGTGTCGCTTACGATACCTACGGCCGACGCATCCTCAACAACGCGACCACCAATGTCCCGTTCGCCCAGGATGTGAACGGAAACAATATCGAGGTCTTGAATCCGGGAAACGAGCGGATCGTTTCCATCTACGCCTATTACCACATCACGGATTCGAGTCCCGCTATCGACGGTTTCGGCGATACCGTATTTGAAATCACCGCCGAGGATGTCGAATTCAAACTTTATCAGGGGGCCGAGGCCTTGGCCGGAGCGGCGGTGCCTGCGCCGAACCCCGGCGACGGCGGCGTCCTGCTCGCGCATGCGACGATCAGTTTCGGCGACATCACAGTCAACAATCCCCAAATCGATACCTCCGTAAAAGAGGAACTGACGATCTTGGGTTTCAGCGGTTTTGTCCACGATACCGGAAACGAGACCATCGACGGCGATTGGAGTTTCAACAACGGATCCACGATCACTTTTTATTCCGATAACGGCGTCACGCAGACCATTCACATTGATGGATCCAACGGAAACATCACGACCATCGGCACCGTGGACGGCGTCGATATCAGCAATCACGATCACAGCGGCCCAGGCCAGGGCGGCACGGTCGATCACGGCGATCTCACGAGCATCGGCGTCTATACCCACGCCACCATCGATGCGCACATTAACGATGCTTCGATTCACTTTACCGTCCCTTCAATCGATCACGGTTCGATCTCGGGTCTGGGCGATGACGATCATCCGCAATACACCCACAAAGATCAGAATGAGACCATCTCCCAGGTCTGGTTGCACAATGCCAATATTGACATGGCAGGCGGTGCGCTTGTCGACGGGGTCGATGTCGGATCTCATAATCATACCGGAGGCGCGAACGGACCGGTGTTGGATCACGGCACCTTCGCCGGTTTGGGCGACGACGACCATCCTCAATACGCGGCTACCGCGCAGAACGAGACGATCAACGGCTCCTGGACTTTCAACAATCCGGTAGTCGGTCAGAACCCCACGATCGCCTCGCATCTGGCGACGAAGGCTTATGTGGACGCCAACGCGGGTGTTTCGGACCACGGCGCGCTTTCGGGTCTCGGTGACGATGACCACACGCAATACCTCCATCTCAACAAGGGCGGACAGACGCTCCAGCAAAGCCTGGCCGTCGCCGGCGGAGCGACGATCGACGGGATCAATATCAGCATCCACACCCACTCATTCTCTCTGGGAAGGTCATTCGGCGTGTATGGCAAGCAGACGCAGAACATTGAGACCGACGATATTCTCACCATCGGAGGTTTTACCGCATCGGACATGCCCGTATGGGGAATCTGCCAGATCGATATGACCCAAGGCGGCGGCGGATTCGATAGCGACAACAAGGCGTGGATCGGCGGACCGGGACAGCAAACATTCAACGGGAACGTAAGCCCGACATCGCCTTCCTACAATGGAGGAACGAGTAATTGGGAATTCCGGGTCCGGCAACGGGCCGGAAACGAAAGTATCGTGTGCGCCTATAATCGCAGCGTCATCGAGTGCACCGACAATACCGGAGGGCCGAGCTAATGGCGAAAAGCACCTATTTTTTCGACAAGATCACGGATCAGATCATCGGTTCCCACTCGCACGCCGAAAAGGCTCCGGACGGATCGATCATACCTGCCGATTCCGACATCGCGAACGTATGGGAGAGCATCCGCCAGGGCACCATGTGGC
>JACQUX010000037.1 GCA_016210045.1 Deltaproteobacteria bacterium
CCATTGCAGTTGGGTGAGGGGGAGACCATCAGGACTCTCACTATCTTGTAATCCTCCCCCTCACCCTAGCCCTCTCCCCAAAGGGAGAGGGAAAAAAAGCGCGGCAAGCCGCGAGGAATTTCACCTAGGAAGATTAAAAGACCACTAACGAACATCCGCCGCCGCCGGTACTCACGCCACCACTGGACGAAGACGACGATGTCGATGATGTCGCTTCCGCCGCGCTGCCGGCGCCATCCTCGGTCGGATTGTCCGGCGTGCAACTGACGGCTGTGACGGCCCGCACTGCGGCGAGCGCATTCAATTTGCCATAGCCCCACGTGTTGTTCGGCGTGGTGCCGGTGAAACTGTCCGCGGACGTATTGCTGATCAGCTTACTCTTAATATCGCCCGGCGTCAGGCAGCCGTTGCGTTCCAACATCAGCGCCACCGTTCCCGCGACGTGCGGCGACGCCATCGAACTCCCTTCCAACTTGTGATGCGTACTGTCGCCCATGTTCGACGCGGAATCGGAACTGCTCGAGGCCATCGTCGAAATGATCGGCTCCCCCGGCGCGGACAGTTCCGGTTTGGTCCGCCCGTCCGGCGTTGGACCTAAGCTGGAGAACAGCGAGATGCCGCCCGCCGATCCGCCAGTGACTTGCGTTTGATCGCGACTCGTCCCGTTCATATCGGTCCAGGTCGCGACATGTTTGAACGCGCCCACCGCGATGACTTTATTGGCCGTGGACGGGATCGTCATGGTGCGATCGCTGTCGCCGTTGACGTACGTGTAATTGCCGACCGAATTCGTGGTCCCGCCTAACGTCTTGCGGAACGACACCGCGCTGGTGAGATCGGGATAGAGCCACGCATCGCCGGAACAGGTCCCACTCAGGATCAGGTCGAACGAGTAATTGGAAATGCTGGAGGCACTGGTCCCCGACAGCCGCGTGATCGTCGCCAGCGCGTGCCGCTTACTGTTGTTCGCATTCGCGCTGTCGGTGAAATCGAGACTGATCGAAAATTTTCCGTCGTTCGCCGAGCCGCTGCTGCCGGCGCTGACGGGGTCCATGTTGATCTTCTGCGTCGTCTTGTCGCTGGATCCGTACGCGTCTAACTGCATCGTGCAATCGCTCGTGCTGTTCAGCCAGACATCCACTTGCGCCCCACCGTAGACCGTGAACACCGTGCCACCATCGCGGATCAGGAAGTCGTAGGCCTTCGTCTCGCTCGTGTGGGAGATCGTCGCGTGGATCCCGCCGAAGGTCGACGACTGACTATCGAAGGAAGAGAAATTTTCATTGCCCGCTGCGTTGACGATCGCGCGACCTTGCTTGTCGGATCCGTTCGCGGTCAACAACGCGTCGAGACTCTGTTCGAACAACGACGTTCCGTCGTGCGCGCCCAGCGACGTGCCGAGCGACAAGTTCACTACCGCAGCCTTGTGTTGGCTCTGCGCCTTGCGGAAGATGTAATTCACCGCGTCGATCACAACCGTGGCAAACGTTCCATTGCTGGAGGCATCGGTCGCGTTGTGTTTGACGGCCACGATATTGGCGGCCGGCGCCGCGCCTTTGTACGTGGCGTGATTGCTCGCCATAATCCCGGCCACATGCGACCCATGGCCGTTTGAATCCCCGTCCGGCGAACTGGTGCACGACCCGCCACTGGCCAAATTGCTCCCCGTATACTCCCGACCACTCGAACTGGAAATTTCCGCGACGCCGGTCCCCGTGGCAGTCTGGTCCCAATACGCCAAGATCCGCGTGCTTCCACCCGAGTCTTGGTAATCGGCGTGACTACAATCAATCCCGGAATCGACCACCCCGACGATCACGCCGCTGCCGGTATACGCCTGCGGCAGTCCAGCCGTCGCGGCCTTGCTCGCCGTATTGACTTGATCGGCGAACACCGCCGGCATCGATTGATTCAGCAACGGACGCAATGGTTTCGCGGCTTCGACATATTCGATCCCCTCGGCCATTGCGAGTTCTTCCACGGCGCTGAGCGGCAGTTCCGCAGTGAGAATGGAACCCATCACCGACCGCACGGCTCCACCAAAGTCTTCGATTAAACGGCGCGCCATTTCGGGGTCGTCGGATTTCACGAAGATGTCGGCCAGCGGCGTGCCGTCGACCGCGGCCTTCACGCCCCATGGCCGGCCCAACGCGGCCGCCACCGCCGGTTGCTCCGCAGCCAGCCGCAACGCGGGATCCAACCGCGTCGGCAGTTCCGCCGCCTGCAACGAGGCCCCCAATAACATGCCCAACACCACGCCCACTTGCATGCGCCGCCATCCCTTCATTCTAAGTGCCCCCTTCCCTCGCCCTGTTGGGGAGAGGGTTGGGGTGAGGGGGAGAACCACCGCTGCGGCCTCCCCCTCACCCTATCCCTCCCCCCAAAGGGGGAGGGGACTCGCCCACGAATTCAGTGCCGACTATTTCCCCACATTCACCGGCGCGCCTTTCGGTCTTACCACCGCCGCGCCTTCGATCACTTGCACAAACGGCAGCCGCGCCACGCGCCACAAATCGGTCAACCGCAAATGCCCCGTCAACAGCGTCGCCGACTGCGTGCCGTGCTCCAACACGCTGCGCGACACAAAGCCGGCGTAGCGCAACTGCTGCGCATGCTCTTCCTCAAGCCGTCCGTCGATCTTCACCAGACATTCGACCCACTGCTGCCGCCGCACCCACCCGCGCGCCGCAGTCCATTGTGCATTCAACGTCGGCGCGATCTTGCCCGATACCGCCGTGTCCGCAACAGACGTGCGCTCCGCCGCTCCAGCGGATCCGCCCCACGATACGCACACCATGCCGATCCCCAACAGGAGCCCGTGCATCCACCACCGTGCCGACCGCTGTGCACATCGCATAGCCCGCCCGTTAGCGAATCACCTCACGGAACGCGAGGGAAAAATTCGAGTGTGGGTTCAGGAATCCCGACCAACAACCGTATTCCCACTTTGGAGAGAGCATGCCTTTCAAGCACCTGCTACTATCGGGGCTGTTGTCGATCGCGATGATCGGATGCGGACGCGTCGACGACCCGTCACTCGATCTTGCCGACGCGGACCCGGCCATAGATCCCGTACCGGCAACGTCCGATTTATCGACAGCAGAGGACCCGCCGCCCAGCACGCCGCACCAGACCAAAGTCAACACCGTGACGCTGCAAGCAATCCACGTCGTGATAGAAAACCTGACCACGACGCCGGATCGCGCGGCGCGGCTCGAGGGCGACCAATTCGTCGGCATCCTCCCCTCCACCAGTCGATTTAAGGATACCCGCGACGACACGATGACCATCCCGTGCAGTCATCATGAAGGGACCGTTCAACTCCACACCGCCGGCATCGTCGACGCGGACAGCGCCGACAGCGTCATCGAGGCCGAATACCAGGATTGTCGCACCGACATTCGCACCCGCACGATCGGCGCGCCCCGCTGCAGCTATCGCGCGCGCGTCACTGGAAAGATCACCTGCACCTTCCAAGGCGCCGCCACCGGCACCACGGAAGTCCATATCGCCGCCCAGTGCCAAACCGATACGCCCTGCGGCGGACTCACCGTGGTCGTGGACGACGTATCCCACACCTATGGCACCGACATGACCGCCATCTACACCAAGCGCGAAAACGCCCTCTTCCTTCACAACGCCTTCCCGCGCACCGGCCAAGCCTGCATCGACGACTTATCGCTCCCATTCCCGCAATGGGGCGAAGTCTCCAACCTCAACGCCGCAGTCGTCGGATGTGAGGCGGATACGGAAACGACGGACGGTTAGATCTCGAGAGGAAACTCGATGCCCCGGCGGATGCGGAAATCACGGCTTCGACTTCTGTTCCTCTGCCATCAAGGCGCGCAAGAACGCGACATCGGCTCGATCCGATGCGCGATAGGTATCTTTAGTATCGATCAGCACCGCTTTCGACGGGATGGGGATCTGGACTCCATCGACCTCCACGTGTTCCATGCCGACGCGTTGGACTTGCTGAAAATCGACCGCGCAGGCCTTGCCCAACAGGTCGATCAGGATCTCATCCCCGACTCGCACCACGCCGTAATTAAGGACATCGTCGTCCGCTACCAGTGCAATGGCATTGTCCGGCAAGTATTGTAACGCGCGCTTGATCCGCTGCATGTTTTCGACGGACGGATTAACGAGCAAATCGACATCTTTGGTAAAGCGGCCCAGCCCATATAAGATGACGGCGAAACCGCCAATGAGCACGTACTCCACATGTGCATCATTGAGCGCCCGGCACAGGGCTACGAGGTCTTCGACGTGCGGCGCACGCGCGTACGTACGATCATTCGAGTCATCCATGCGTCGGCTTCCTTATGTGTCTTGAAACGGTACACGCCGCGAGGGACCAGCGCGTGACGCAACAAGCGATCCCCGGTTCGCTGCAAGATCCTCGCATCGCGCACCGGATCCGCCTTCCCCGTCCGCCCCACCACCTTCATCGTCAATGGCTTGCGCATATTGGAGCAGCATAGAGAGGTCCCGCTGGTTCGTCAATCGGGGGGAACGTCGGGGCGCCGTCCTCCTGCTTTCCGAACAATGGAACACTGCGGTGCCTCGCGAGGCTGGAGACCGTGCGAAGACTGCGGATATCCCGCGAGGCAAGGCGCCGATATCATGGGGAGAAAACTTTTTCCACCGTCGCGCGACCATAATACGCCCCTCTGGCCCGCATCTTGCTCATCATAAAGGGCAACGATCCGCCGGGCCCTAAAAATAGGCACCCACGAGAATCGGACTTGACGAAAAAAAAAAAAACCGAGGTATCCACACGACCGGATAACCGACAACTAACCAGGAGGTTCTATGGGAACCACAAGTATCCGCGACGTCATCTGCGGCGGCCTCACCGAGATCGCCAACCTCATCGCCCCCGTCATCGCCGTGCCGAAGCAGGAGCTGGAACAATTCTGCACCGCACTGAAAGCGGCCGCCGCGAACGACCAAGTCGTCATCGAGCAGGGCTGGAGTAAAGGCGCGCTCGGACTCTCCTACACGAGTCGTTTCGGACCATCCCACCTGCTCATCAGCGACGACAAGTCCGGCCCGGTCGGTCAGGGTCATCTTGGGGGCAGAGCCGCCTACGAATTGGGGGCACTGGGTCGCATCCTGGTCGGCGGGCTCTTGGGCCTCCAGGGCCTCTCCGAGGAGGCCGCACAAGCCATCACGAGCAGTCCCACCCTACTCGGGGCGACCCAATACCTCGCCTGTCTCCAAACCCAGGGCCGTGCCGCGTGCGCACCGGCCGCCAATCTGTTGCAAGCCAAGGTAGATGTCGAGGCCCTCCGTAACGACCCCGGCGCAGAAGGCCGGCTCGCGAATGCCGTATTCGCTGAAGCCATCGCAATCTGGGCTAAGGTTGAAAACTTTTTGCGCGCCGGCCGCCAGGCGGATTCCGACGACAGCGATCTGGATAAACTGGACAAGATCCCCCTCAAGTACGCGGCGGCCAGACCCGTCATTCCACCGCGCACCCTCGCGGAGGCCCGAGGAATCAGCCGTGTGGCGCATGAAATGTTAACGGAATTTGAAACGAATGAGGCACTACGATCGTTCGTCTTCGATGAGGGGGCGTGTAAAAGTGAAGGATGTGGCGGAATGAGATCCTGCGTGTTCTCCAGCTATTTATTTAGCTACCATGTTGAATGCCGATCTAAGCAAGAGGATGTTTTCAAAGTTTTGGATAAGGATTGGGGAAAGCCGACAAAAGCCGAGCGCCAATAAGGGATCGCTACTACACACTCCAGGACATTGCCAACCCCGCTCCACACGGCCGTGGAGCGGGGGGCGTAACGATATTTCACACACCTCCCCTGCAACCAACGCAATTCGCGCTTGACAGGGCGATGAAAGCGTTCTCAATGTCGCTGGCGAGGAGGGATTATGGGCACTACCAGTATCTGCAACGTCGTCTGCGGTGGACTCACCGAGATCGCCGACATTCTCAATCCAGTCATTAACGTGCCGCGACATGAACTGCAGCGACTCTGTACGACCCTCGCCAATGCGAGTGCGCTCGACCAAGTGACGATCGAACCCATCAAGGAAGGCGAACGCGGCACCATGACCCTGGCCTTCGAAGGCCGCGCGGAAGCTGGGAGCATCCGGTTTCAAGACACGAAAAGCGGCAGCGCTAGCACGCTGCCCCCGAGCGAACCTGCCACGTTTCTGTTGGGCGGCCTGAGCGCCGTCCTCATCGGGGGGCTGTTGGGAAACTCCGCCCTCTCCCAGGAAGGCGAAGAGCAAATATTGGGCCACTGGGTCTTGGGCGACGCCGCGAATTATATGCACTGCCTCCAAACGCAGGATCACGAGACATGCGCCGAATACACGGACACATTGCGACGCAATATTGCGTTTTTGCAGGCGAGCCGCGACCCTGTTGTAGGGAACACACAAACGAACTTCCCCTTCACGGAAACGACTCGCCTCTGGACGAAGGCCGATAATTTTTTGCGAGCGGGGCGTGAGAAAGATTCTGACAACAACGACCTCGACACCCTGGACCAAGTCCTGGAGAAATACAAGGATCGCCGCCCTACCGGTACACTACCGCTCCCTGTTGCGGAGGTACGAGCGGCAAATTACTGGGCTCATGAGATGATGCGTGAATTCAACACGAGTGGTGCGCTGCGTGCCTTCGCTATCGATTACGGAACATGTACTGAAACGCGGACCTCGTGGAACGCCTGCCCAGCGACCATTGTCGAAACGATTGCACCCGGTACAGTCTGCACCTTCGCGGGATACGCGTTCCGCAAATAGGCTCGCGTCTCATCAACATAAAACCGCCCGTGTCATTTTCGTGACACGGGCGGGCTTCTCACAAACAACGCACTGCAAATTTACAACACCAACTGCACGGCCTTCGCGGCGGTCGGCGTAACGGCCGGGGTTTCCGGCGCCGGGGCCGGGGCCTCCGGGGTCACGGTCGGCGTTGCTGGTGCAACCGGCGCAGCGGGACCGGCCGGGGCCACGGTGGACGGCTCGTCCACGATAACCTCCGCTTCAGTCGATTCCGGAGCTGGCTCCGGCATCGTCACGGTCGCAGATTCTGCACCGTGCGAGACGTAAATGCCTTGATCGGTGGCGGCGGCATAGTGGACAGAGCCGTTGATCGACACCGCACCGAGGCTGTAGACCTTCGGGCGGGTGTCGCCGCTGCGCATCGATGCCGTAATATCGGCCGCAGTGGCGCCGCCGTCACGACTCAGATACGCGCCATCTTCCTGGCCGATCAACAGCGCACCGCTGGTGCTGTCGACGGCCAAGCTGTACACCGGCGTGCCGGTCGACGCGGTCTTCCAGGCCGAGGTCAGATCCATCGAACGCGACAGGATCTTGCCGCTCTTGGTCCCGGCATAGACGAGTTTGGTTTGCGGATCGACGGTCACGGTGTAGACGTCTTCGACTTGGCCGCTGAAATTCACCAAGTCATACGTCCCCATCTCACCGCCGTTGAAGTCTTCCCACGAATTCACTTCGCCACGTTGACGATTCACATACACGCCGCGTCCGGTGGCCGCAAACAGCAAGGCTTGGCCATCGATGTTCACCAGCTCGAGGTCATTCACCACCACACCGAACAACGTCTTGCCTGGCGTCAGCGTCGCGCCGGCGCGCATCACACCCTGCCAGCCGAATTCGACCTTGTCACGGTTTTGGCGATAGCGATCGAAGTCGTCCACATACACGACGCCGTGATCGGTCGCGGCCAGGACTCGCTCCGCGCCTTCACCGGCATAGTCGATCACTAAGTCACACACTTGTTGCACGTTCACGAACGGTCCTTGATCGCCGCTGACGCCGACTTGCTTCGCGCCTTTGCAGCCTTCATGCTCGGCGACCCGGCTGCCCAATGTCCCCTTGGCGTCGACGATCGCAAACGGCGCGCCGACTTCCCACCCCGCGCCACCGTTGGACGAGACCAAGATCGCCCCATCCACTGCGGCGTAGGCCCGCTTGCCGTCATCCTTCTTGCTGTCGAACGCGAACGCATGCACGGTGAACGGTGAACCGAACAGGGTAAATCCCGCCGGGTTCATCTTCACGGACCCGGTCGTCGCAATCTTCGCAAAGCCCTTGCCGAAATCGAAGTCAACGTTGAGCCAGCCGTCATCATCGGTATGCCGACCGATCGACAACGTCGTGTCGGCGGACTTCGCTTCGGCATCGTAACTAAACGCCTTCGAGGTCCCGGCCAATACGGTGTGGCTGGTCGGATCGATCCCGACGCCCACCCATGCCTTGCCTTTGCCGTAGCGCTCGCCCCAAGTCCGGACCTGCACGTTCACCGGATTGCTGATCGGCGCGGTCTGCCCGTCGGCAGTCACCGCCTCGACATAGTATCCACCGGCCATGGTCGGTTGGAAGTTCACGGTCGGTCCCGCGCTGCGGACCTCGGCAAACCCGCTCGGGCCCTTGACGATGATCTCTTTCGCATCGCCAGCCACGGTCAACGCGACTTGCTCGCCCGCAAACACATCAGTGCGATCAGCACTCACTTGGAGCGTCTGGACCACGCGCGCCTCGACCGTCACAGTGACTTGCGCGGATTGTTCCCCGCCAGTGCGTGGATCGGTCGCCTTCAACGAATAGGTCGTCGTGGCCGCAACATCGACTTCGCAACTCCCGATCCCGTCTTGCGTGCTCGCGGCCACATCACACGCTGCCGGCTCGAGCGTCAACGTCGCATCGGTCGGCTTCACGGTCCACGAGAGCTTCACCTTCCCGGCGCCCTGGATCGTGTCGCTGCTCTTGTCGTTCACGCGGAAATCCACAATCAACTCTTCGGCCACGGTAACAGTCGTCTCCTGCGTGGCGATGTTGCCGCGGCTGTCGGTCACATTCAAGATGTACGTATACTGTCCGGCCCCGAGCGTCTGCTCGACGGAACACGCGGCATAAATATCTGCTGCGTCGTAGCCGCTGGTCGTGGTCTCGGCCTCCGCCTCTGCATCTGCCTCGTCCGTGCCCGTTTCATCGCCCTCGGCGCCCGCCTCATCCGTCGGCGTCTCTTCCGGTGTCTCCGTCGGCGCAATCGGCTGTTCCGGTTGGATCACCGGCGGCTTCACCGGCGTCGCCGGCGCGGCGACCGGCATCGTTTCGGTGCTCGGCAGCGGCGCGGACAATGAGAGCTTCATCAACGACATCGCGGTCGGCGTCGTTTCGTCGATCACGACCGGCTCTTCCGTCACCGGCGTGAGCAACTCGTCACTATCGGCCAACGTTTCATCCGTCGGCACGGCCGGCTCCGTCGTCGCCAACTCGATCTTGCGACCCGTTTCCTTCTCGATAATTTCAACGACCGCATCGCGCGGGACGACTTGGAAACAGAGCTGCGTCGCTTCGCCGACTTTCACCAAATTGTTTTCGGCGGTCGATTTGAATTCCAAGATGGTCGCGACCGGGACTCGCTTCGCCACGGTGACTTGGACTTGTTTCGTCGTGGTCCCGTCTTTATTCGTCGCCGCGAGCGTGAATGTCACTAAGCCTTCGGTGTCGATCCGCTCGATCGTCTCGCTGCCGGTCGCCGGCACTTCGTGCGCCGCGATCACGTCGCTGCTGGCCGAGAGCTCGTTTTTGTCCGCTCCGGTCACTTCCCACGAGAGCGTCACGCCCGTGCCCGCCTCGATCGCAATCGCGTCGCCGACTTTGGTCGCATCGGCAACGCTTGCGACTTTGAACGAGACTGCCGGCGGATTCTTGCTCGTCTCCGGCGCTTTGATCTCCGGCGCCGCTCCGTCGGAGCAGGCACTCAAGACCGCCGTCAGCGCAACGCCAAGCGCAGCGGCAATGCGCGACTTCGTGAAGAACCAGGACGTAGACGTTTTCATAAGCACCTCATCTCCTTCTCATTGCATCGATGACCCACTGTCGTGCCTCATTAAAATTCGCCGGCATCTCGCCATGCACCCGGTTTCCGCACCGGATCGCTCCGCTGATCCCGCGTCGTACCGAAGCCGAGCTTCAGCAACCCACCAGCATAGAAGGTGTGCTTCATGCCCGCACCCTCCGTGTCATTCACGTACCGACGCACGCCTTCCCAACCGAGGTCGGCCGAGAATTCCAACGTGACTGCGGTGCTCAGTTCAATTTCTCCACCCACTTGGGCGGTGACACGATGGAGGTCAAAATTCGACGTAAGTGTGGTGGACGATCCCTCATCGAGAGCTTTGCACTGAGCAATTGGGATACCTTGGCAATCGACCGGATTGGTTGCATCCCCGGCCTGTAAGAGCGCGCCGGACCCTTGCAACCGCTTAAACGTGTAGCTCGGTCCGAAAGTGATCGGACCTGTTTTAAAATGGGCCGGGCGCAGTGTCAAAATGAGGACCGACAGCGGCTCATACCGATCTTGAAACACCACTTTAGCCATCGGGACCCAAAGATCGCCGACCTTGCCGGAAATTTTCCCACTAACTTGATGAATATTCCCTTCGGCATCGCCAGATTCATCGTCAGTGGATTCGATAAGATTTGCGTAGTTGACGACCACAGTGAGCGCACCACCGATAAAGCTTAGTTCAATGCCGGCATTGATAGACGCCCCGGTGTAGTCGATCTCGCCATTCACATCCTCTTCCGACAACTGATACGGGGCCCGCGCAAACAGCCCTTTGACCCCACCGGTAACCTTGAACCCAAACTCCTTTCCGGCGGTTTCATAACCCACATGGCCATTCAGAAAGATCCCAGCCCACGGGTATTCCTCGACGTCATCAAGGAAAAGCCCACCACCCGCAGTCAATCCGCCCAGCTGGCCCTTGTTGCCCCACAAACTGGCGCGTACCAACGCGGTCGAGAATTTGAAGTCTTGTCCGGGGTTCTGCGGTCCGACAAAAGTCCCGTAATCGGTCAATCCCATATTCTTACGGGCGTATGCCGTCGCAAGTGCGGCACCCACACCAAACATATCGTTGTACCGATAACTCAACGTGGCCTCGGCCTCGGCGGAAACCCCTCCGCCGTCCTTTATGCCCGTGCTGGTTGCGACACTCGTGGCACCCCCAACACAAATATCCCCATCTGTATCGCCGCACTTCCGCTGGCTGATCGTCACCGTGACGTCATCAACGCGCTCAAATCGCCGATCCCTAATCAGCGGCTCCACCTTATTCGCTGCGGCCCACTGCTTCAGCTTGACCGAGGTGTTGTGGAGGCGACTCAGATAGGCGACGGCTGCGGCTTCGGTCTTCACCGGATCGACATTACGACCCGCCATCACTTCAAACGACGCCCGCTCCCGCGACCGGAGGGAGGCGACCGTGTAGGCGTCGAACGACTTTGCATCGGCCTCTGAAAACACCGTCGGATCCTTCAAGATCTCGTCGGCCTTGGCCTCGATCTTGGCCTGGTCGGTTTCGTTCAATAACCGCTGGCTGGCCATCGAGATCGCGACATCGGCCATCCGTCGGGCGGCGCCGATCGCGAAATCGACGAGGTCGGGGAGATAAATGCCCGTCAGGGCCTTGTTCGTCCGCATCGCGGTGGCGCGGTACTCCAAACGCAATTTTCCTTTGGTGGCCGTTCGGAATTCTTTGAGGAATGCGGCTTTCGCCTTGGCGTCTCCCCGATTCAGCGCGGCCAACTTATCGACCAACCCCTTACGCTGGGACTCATTGAGAGCGGTATTTCTCGTCAGTAGGGTGTCGAGGAGCCGCTTGGCGTCCTCGGCGCCGGTGGCGGTATCGATCGCCTTTTGCAGCACCATCTCGAACAGTTCCCCACCCAACTTGTCGATCCTGTCCGCGAGGGTGCGGAATTCGCCGTACTGTTGGCCGGTAAATCGCACTTCCGGCTTTGTTCCCTTGGCCGCCTGAAACACGACCACGTTTTTTTCATTCAACTTGGCAAAGATCTCGGCATCGCTCAGCCCGAAGTCGTTCTTCAACGCCACGATCAGCGAGCCGCTGAAGGTCTTCGTGTCCGGATGGTAATTAATGATCGCCCGCGCGTATTGCAGATGGTGCAGGATCAATCCCTGTGCCGGTTCCGCTGGGGAAGTATCAGTCGGTGTCGTTCCCGCCGGTGGCGGTGCCTCCGGCGGCGGTGCCGCGGCAAGAATGCGAGTGAGGGGGAGGAGTGAATCGATACGAGGACCCATAGGGAACTCCTTTCTTCTTCTGCGACGAGTGCTAGATCAACTTTCTCTCTACGCCAGCCTCGCTATATAAAGGTAGGCGCTGCTTTGTCGACTGTACCAACCGCAGGGACTCTCCCTGCATGCTTTTGATCGGCATCCACGAATAAAAGTTGCGTACTATTTTTATTGGCGGTCCGACGACCAAACGAAAGTCGAATAATTATCGGCGGTTATCCGACTAAAAAAAATGCTATTTTTTCCGCACTTTGGCTGGTACAGCCCAACTCACTATGAACCTGGAACAAATTTTCTCCGACCACTTGGCGGAACAACACGACTTGTTCGCCAAGCACGTGAACGCGCAATTGGTGCGCGTATTACGCACCATCGGCTTCGACAAACAGTACGTCCGCGCCCAAGGCGCGTATCTGTACGACCAACACGGCGCGCAATATCTCGACTGCCTCGCGGGTTACGGCGTCTTCAACATGGGCCGCAATCATCCGACGATCAAAGCCGCACTGCACGACGCGCTCGATCGCGACTTGCCGAACATGGTGCAAATGGACGCGCCACTGCTCGCGGGCGTATTGGCCAAACGCCTGCTCGAAAAAATCGCCGTGCCGAACATCGACACCGTGTTTCTCACCAACTCCGGCACCGAGGCCGTCGAGGCCGCGCTGAAGTTCGTCCGCTGCGCCTCCGGCCGCGCACGGGTACTTTACTGTACGCAAGCGTTCCACGGTCTCTCGCACGGATCGCTGTCGTGCAACGGCGCCGCGGAGTTCCGCACCGGCTTCGAGCCGCTGCTCCCCGGCTGCGAGGCCGTCCGTTTCGGCGACTTGGCCGCATTGGAGGCCGCGCTCCGCGACGGCGATGTGGCGGCCTGGATCGTCGAACCGATCCAAGGCAAAGGCGTCCACTGCGCGCCGCCCGAGTACTTCAACGAAGCGATTCGTTTGTGCCATCGCTACGGCGCGTTGGTGATCGCCGACGAAGTGCAAACCGGTCTCGGCCGCACCGGCAAATGGTTCGCGTTCCAATACTGGAATGAAGTCCCCGACCTGGTCTGTGTCGCGAAGGCCCTCTCCGGCGGTTTCATCCCGGTCGGCGCGGCGTGCTGTCCGCGGCGCGTCTACGACCGCGTCTTTAGTTCGATGGATCGCTGCGTCGTCCACTCCAACACGTTCGGACGCAACACGCTCGCGATGGTCGCGGGTCTCGCAGCGCTCGAAGTGATCGAAGACGAAGGCCTGATCGCCAACGCCGCGCGGCGCGGCGAACAGATCCTGAACGGGCTACGGGAAATGGCCACGCGTTACGAAATGGTGAAAGAAGTGCGCGGCCAAGGGTTAATGATCGGGATCGAATTCGGCAAACCGAAATCGCTGAAACTCCGCACCGGCTGGGAATTGGTCCAGCGGCTGAACAAAGGCCTGTTCGGCCAACTGATCGTCGTGCCGTTGCTGAGCAAACACCGCATCCTGGCCCAAGTCGCCGGCCACAACACAATCATCAAACTCCTGCCGCCGCTCGTGTTGAGCGACGCCGATGTCGACTGGATCCTCACCGCGTTCGACGACGTGATCGCCGCCTGCCACCAATTCCCCGGCGCCGCCTGGGAAGTCGGCAAGGAATTGGCGAAGAAGGCCATCAATCAATCCCTTCCTTAATCTCCCTCTCCCTTTGGGGAGAGGGCAGGCCGCCCGTCGTGGACGGTCGGGGTGAGGGGGAGAATTGCGTAACCCTCTCCCCCTTGGGGAGAGGGTTAGGTGAGGGGGAGGAGTTCAATGCTCCGACCGCACAAAACCATACGGCGCAAACTTCGCTCCGCATCGACCCGACATGAACAGCAATTATGGAGTCAGTTACGAAGCCGACGCTTCAGCAAAGTGAAATTCCGCCGCCAACATGCAATCGGCCCGTATATTGTTGATTTCTTTTGTCCTGCATTGCAGTTAGTTATTGAACTGGATGGCGGGGGACACACAGAGACAACTCAGCAAGCACGAGACGAAACACGCGATACGTTTCTGACCAGTCACGGCTATCGCGTCGTGCGGATCTGGAATCGCCAGGTCGACGAGAATCTTGAAGGCGTCTTAACTGCTCTGCTGGAACTTGTTCACAACTCCCCCTCACCCTAGCCCTCTCCCCAAAGGGAGAGGGGAAATGCAACCCTCCCTATGCGCCACCGACTCTTCACACTGCTTGCCCGCCTCATCAGCCGCCATCCGTGGGGCGTGCTCGGCGTGGCGTTGGCATTCACGCTCGCAAGTGCATGGCTGGCCGGTACGCGGCTGCATACGAACGCGAATCAAGACGACCTCGTTTCGGAACAGTTGCCGTATCACCATCGCTACATGGAGTACTTGCGCGACTTCGGCGATCACGAATATCTCTTTATCGTGGTGGAGTCCGCAGGCAACCAAGAGCGAGCCCGCGCCTTTCTCGACGCGTTGGCGACTCGGCTCCGCGCGCTGCCGCAACTCGACGCCGTGATGGCGAAGTTCGACGACCCGCTCTTCACCCAAAGCGCGCTGCTCTTCCTCGACACGCCGCAACTGGAACAACTCGTCGGCTTCCTGACCGCGCCCGGCTTCAGTCCAACCGCACTCGCGCGCGTCCGCGGACTGGACGACCTGTTTGAACTGATCAACGGGAAACTCGATGCGCCTCCAACCAGCGCGGACCGCGCGGTGCTGGAACCGATGTTCCGCGGCCTCGCGGACTTGATCCACGGCATGGTCACCGCAGCCGATGGAACGGCCCCGTATCAGTCCCCGTTCGCCAAACTGCTGCATCCGGCGGGCCGCGGGATCGCTCCCGACGATGCCGGCTATTTCAGCGCCGACGGGAAACTCCTGTTTCTCTTCATCTTGCCGCGCAAGGACTATCGCACGCTCGAAGTGATCGCCGAACCGTTGCGCGCTATCCGCGCCGCGCTGGCGGGCACGCGCGCCGAGTTTCCGGACATCAACGCAGGCCTCACCGGCCGTCCGGTCCTCGCGGCCGATGAAATGACAATCACCAATCGCGATATGACCCGCTCCACGATCGTCGCACTGCTCGCGGTGTGGCTGCTGTTTGCGCTGTTTCTCCGCCGCTTCATGACGCCCGGATTCGCCGTACTCGCGCTGGCGTGCGGCATCACTTGGACATATGGCTTCGCCACACTCGCCATCGGCTCGCTCAATCTCCTCTCCATCATCTTCGCCGTCGTCTTAGTCGGCGCCGGGATCGAATTCGGACTCCATATCGTCTCGCGCTACGGCGAAGAACGCGCGCGTGGCGCCACGCCGGAAGCGGCCGTGACCACGATCCTAACCCATACGGGCCGTGGCAACTTGACGGCCTGCCTGACCACTGCCGCCGCGTTTTTCGCTGCGCTCGGCACCCAATTTCTCGCACTGCGCGAACTCGGCGCCATCGCCGGCGTCGGCATCCTGCTGTGCCTCAGCGCCATGTTCACCGTACTGCCGGCCTTATTACTGCTGTGGGATCGATGGCACTCGCGTCCCCAGCCACCAGCCACTAGTCACCAGTCACCAGCCACCAGTCACCAGTCACGCTTCGATCCGCTCGCGCCACTCGCCCGCCTTGCCGCGCACCCACGCTGGACGCTGCTCGCCGGGATCATTCTGTGCGCAGTCGCCACACCGTACTGTTTCCGCATCGACTTTGATCACAATCTCCTCAACCTCCAGGCAGCGGGATTGGAATCGGTCCGCTATGAACGCCTGATCACCGATCAAACCGAGGGCTCGACATGGGAAGCCGTCGTCTTACAGCGCGACCTCGACGCCGTGGCGACCCAAGCGGCCGCGTTCCGTGCACTGCCGAGCGTCGGCCAAGTCGAATCGATCCTCGATATCATCCCGACGGAGCAGGCCGCGAAGCTGGCGCTGTTGCAACGCGTTGCAGCGCCGTCCGCCGATTTCGTATTGCCATCCCCCCGCGCGCGCCTCCAAGTCCCGAGCTTGTTGGCAGCGCTCGCAACGTTCGAAAATGCGCTTGGCCCGCTCGCGGAAGCCGCGCTGCGCCAAGGCGAAGCGGAGGCAGTCGAGGCACTTGACGCGCTCGGCACCGAACTGGAGACGCTGCGCACACGGCTCCGCAGCGGCGGAACGCCCGTCATCACAGCACTGGAAACTTTCGAACGCGCGTTTCTGGCCGATTGGCAAGATGCCGTACGGTTCCTGTTACAGAACTTGCGTCCACAGCCGATCACGGCGGAGGGCCTTCCCACGATGTTGAAGTCGCGCTTCATCGGCGCCTCAGGCGCTTACGCGACCTACATCACACCGCAAGGAGATGTCTGGGATCCGACCGCGATGGCCACGTTCGTTGAAGCATTGCGTCGCGTGGCGCCCGACGTCACCGGCGTGCCGGTCGAGGTCTACGAATCGAGTCGACTGCTCGAACGAAGTTTCCGATACGTCGCACTGCTCGCACTCATCGCGATCCTCGGCATCGTCGGACTCGATTTCCGCCATTGGCGCATGGCCGTCTGCGCCGTGCTGCCGCTGGGCTTAGGGTTATGGTGGCTCGGCGGCCTGATGGGCGCAATCCACCTCCCGTTCAATCTCGCCAACTTCTTCGCCATCCCGATCCTGATCGGCGTCGGCGTCGACAACGGCGTCCAACTGATGCATCGCGTGCGACAAGAAAATGGCTTCACGCCCGCGCTGCTCCGCAGCAGCACGGGCACCGGCATCCTGCTCACGTCGCTCACGACGTTGGTGAGTTTCGGAACACTGTGCTTCGCCGAACATCGCGGCATCCGCAGTCTCGGGCTCCTGATGACACTCGGCACGCTCACCTGCATGGCCGGCGCCACCGTGATGCTGCCCGCGTGGTTGGCATGGCGCGCCAACAGGCCATGCCACCAGCAGGCCATGCTGAAAGTTGATAGACGAAGTGACGTACAATCAGGCAGTTAGCCGCTGGCGCCGCTTTTGAGCGTTGCGGCACAAAAACTATACTCGAAAGTCTTCTTTAAATACTTGACACAAGAGTAGAATATTTGGATTGAGGAGTAAGCGCGCCGGAACGATAGTGGAGGCCTGGCGCGCGGTAGGGATGATTGCGATGCGACCGAAGAGGGAGCGTCGCACACCACAGAGGGGATATGCAGATTACCGCCCAGGAAGAGTACGGATTGCGCTGTATTGTCCAGGTCGCGCGCCGGCAGAGCGATGCCCAGGTCACGATTGGTGCCATCGCCGAGGCCGAGGGGCTGTCAAAGCAATATGTGGCAAAGCTGCTCCACCGGCTCCATCAGGCGGGCCTGATCACGAGTAGTCGGGGACTGCGTGGGGGTTACCGACTCGGACGGCTCCCCCACCAAATCAGCATCGCCGAAGTCATGGACGCCATGGGCGGCATGGTCCAGAGCCGCCGCCGTCGCAAGGCCTTCTGCGAGACGTATGTCGGCAAGCGGCCCCAATGTGTCCACCTGAGCAATTGCAGTGTGCGTCCGATGTGGTTTGTGCTGATGCGCCACATCACAGAAATCTTGCACACGCTGACGCTCCACGACCTACTGAACGAAGAAACGTTAGCGACCCAAAAAATTGAACAATATTTCGGCCACATCGGGGAACCACCCCTCGAACGCGCCGCTGCTGGAGGAATGAACGTATGAGCACACCCTATTTCGTCATTGAAGATTTGCACGTGGCCGTGGACGGGAAGCCGATCCTCAAAGGCGTCGACTTGACCGTGAACCGCGGTGAAGTCCACGCACTGATGGGCCGCAACGGCGCGGGGAAATCCACACTGGTGCATGCCGTGATGGGGCATCCGAAATACACCATCACGCACGGCCGCATCCTCTTTGAAGGCAAGGACTTGGTCGGTCTCGCCCCCGACGAACGGGCGAAATGCGGACTGTTTCTCGCGTTCCAATATCCGACCGCCATCCCCGGCGTTTCGGTGGTCAATTTCTTGCGCGCGGCGATGAAGGCCCAACGCGGCGGCGAGGTCCCGATCAAGGAATTCCGGACTACGTTATTGGCACAAATGCAGCTGTTGAAGATCGACCAGAAATTCGTGTCCCGCTACGTGAACGACGGCTTCTCCGGCGGCGAAAAAAAGGCGTTGGAAATTTTACAACTCCGGATGTTGCAGCCCAAGCTCTCGTTGCTCGACGAAACGGATTCGGGTCTCGATATCGATGCATTGAAAACTATCGCAGAGGGCGTCAATCGCAGCCTGAACAACGAAATGGCCGTCTTGTTAGTGACTCACTACCAACGGTTGCTCGACTATATTCAACCACATTTTGTGCACGTGATGATCGACGGACAGATCGTCCAGTCGGGTGGCGCGGAGCTGGCGCTGCAACTCGAAGCGCAAGGGTACGACACCTTGTACGGCAGCCGGCCAGAGACGGCACAACCGACTCACTGAGCATACGCGGGGTTTATATGGAAAATGCTGGCATTGCCGAAATCGGCAATAATTATGACACCCAGTACGGTTTTCACGATCCGGAAAACTATAAGTTTAAGTCGCGGCCGGGCCTGACGCGCGAATTGGTCGCGGAAATTTCCGCGTTCAAAGACGAACCCACCTGGATGCGGGATTTCCGCCTGAAGGCCTACGACATCTTCATGGCCAAACCGATGCCGACCTGGGGCAATTGCGACCTGATCAACCAAATCCGCTTCGACGACATCCACTATTATGTCCGCCCCACCGATCGGCAGGAACAGAATTGGGACGACGTCCCGGCCGACATCCGCAAGACCTTCGATCGTCTCGGCATTCCGGAAGCGGAGCGCAAATTCTTGGCGGGCGTCACCGCACAGTATGAGTGCTTGACCGGTGACACGTTGGTCATGGCCAATCCATCCGCAGTCCCAATCCAAGAGGTCGAACCGGGCATGCACGTCTATTCGTGGGACGAAACGACACGCCGGATCGTCAAACAGCGGGTGTTAGGCGTGGCGAAAAAAGGGAAGCGGCCCGTATTTGCGCTGAATGTGGGTGGGAGAAAAATCCGCTGCACCGCAAATCACCCCTTGTTCGCACTCAATTATCAGAAGGCACCGGACCGACAGCGAGGACGGTTTTCGACCGGTTGGCGCTACCTCTCGGAGCTCGCGGTTGGCGATTACGTGGCCGTCGTCAAGCAACTGCCCGACACCGGCAAGCCCTACACCCTGCCGAAGGTCTCTCTGGAATGCAGCTTTGTCGGACGCAATCACCTGGGCAGTTTCACCGTGCGAACCGACCGAATGTATCATCGTAACCAGTCGGCGTTGCGGCTCCCTGCGGAAACAACCACGGCGCTGCTTTGGCTGCTCGGTCTCTATATCGGCGATGGATTCCTTCACCGCTCCCGTCGTGGGCAACAAAAAAACATCCTGGCCTTTGCGATACCGCAACAAGAAGTCGAGATGCGGGCCCGCCTGAAGGCATTCCTCGATGAGGTATTCGGCTATGTCATCGATTACGGTCGCGACACGGATCGCGCCCGGATCCACTCGATTCCCATCGTCCGGTTCTTCGCGGCGATCGGCCTTGAAGCCAATGCCCACACGAAACGGCTTCCCCAATGGATCTTCAGTCTCCCGCACGCACAGAAATTAGCGTTCATCGCCGGCTACATCGATTCGGATGGTTACCTCCGTTCCGACGCCACCAATTGCGATGCCGTCATCACGAGTGTCAATGAACCGCTACTCAAACAAGTACAACTGCTCGCCATTACCTGTGGGCTGCACGCGGCAGGGCCGTATCCATTCTCCTCACGGCAGGAATGGAAAGGGAAGATCACGCAGCGTACGGGATATCGTTTGCTCTGCACGGGGGACCTGCAACCGCTGGTCCCGTACTCGGTGAAAGTCGCCAAGGGCTACGTTCCACGCCGCTACAGCCACGATTTCGGATCGGCCCACGGATCGCCCATCGATACCCATACGACCGATGAAATGGGTTTTAGTCGTATTCGCAGCATCGAACCGGATGGCGAGGAAGAAGTCTACGATATCGAAGTCGAGGGCGTGCATAATTTCGTCGCGCAGGGGATCATCGTCCACAATTCTGAAGTGGTCTATCACTCCATTCAAAAGGAACTGGAAGCGCAAGGCGTCATCTTCTTGAGCATGGACGATGGCCTGAAACAGCATCCGGATTTAGTGAAAAAATATTTCGCGACCGTCATTCCGGCGGCGGACAACAAATTCGCCGCGCTCAATTCGGCCGCGTGGAGCGGTGGGAGTTTTATTTACGTCCCAAAAAATACCCATGTCGGTATTCCGCTGCAGGCGTACTTTCGGATCAACACGAAAAACATGGGCCAGTTCGAACGCACGCTGATCATTTGCGACGAAGGCAGTTCGGTACACTACATCGAAGGCTGCACCGCCCCGACGTACAGCAGCGACTCGCTCCACTCGGCAGTCGTCGAATTGATTGCGCTGCCGGGCGCGAAGTTGCGCTACACCACGATCCAAAACTGGTCGAAGAACGTCTACAACTTGGTCACGAAGCGGGCGGTCGCGTATCGCGACGCGACCGTGCAGTGGGTCGATGGGAATCTCGGTTCGAAACTCACGATGAAATTTCCGGCGGTCTACCTGATGGAGCCGGGCGCGCACGGCGAGGTCCTCTCGATCGCATTCGCCGGCGACGGCCAACATCAAGATGCCGGCGCGAAGATGATCCACGTCGCTCCGCACACTAGTTCGATCGTCACGTCGAAATCGATTTCAAAGGGAACCGGACGGACGTCGTATCGTGGTTTAGTGAAAGTGCAGTCGGGCGCCACCGGGGTGAAGTGCAACGTCGTCTGCGACGCGTTGCTGTTGGATGCCGCGGCGCGCTCCGACACCTATCCCACGATGGAAATCGACGAATCGAACGTGCAGATCGGTCACGAGGCCTCGGTCTCGAAAGTGGGCGAAGAACAACTCTACTATTTACAGAGCCGTGGACTTTCGCAAGCGGCCGCCACGTTGATGATCGTCAATGGCTTCATCGAGCCATTCGTCAAAGAGCTGCCGCTGGAATATGCCGTGGAACTCAATCGATTGATCGCATTGGAAATGGAAGGGTCGGTTGGGTAGAGAGGCGCAGGTATGCATACAGCAGTGACACAATTAGCGACCGATGCGATCGGGCGCTGGTCGGCGGCGCGCGGGGAACCGGCGTGGCTGACGGCACAACGGACCCAGTGTTGGGAGCAGTTCCAACAACTCCCGGTCCCACCGAAAACCGACGAGGCGTGGAAGTACACGGATTTGGAACGACTCAGTGGTTGGGATCGCACCACGTGGGCGACCAGCAGCAATCCGACAGCTGCCATTTCCACGGACGCGGCTAATGTGGCGGCCGGCATCATTTACACCGACCTCGCCACGGCACTCGCGCGGCATGCGGATCTGCTCACTCCATATCTTGCCACACACAACGACGGGGCCGCCCCGCGGCGCGCCTTTTCCGGACTCTCGGGACACCCGTATCAAGGACAACGGTACCTCAGCCAACAAGAAGCGCTCTGGGATCGCGGCTATCTGCTCTACATTCCGGACGGCGTCACGGCGGCCGTGCCCTTTCATACAACGACCTGCGTTGACACCGACGGCTCGGCGATTTTTCCGCGCACCATCGTGATCCTCGGCGAAAACGCCGCGGCCATTTGCGTGGATGAATATGCTGCTGCCGACGGCCTCCGCACCACGGTCAACAGTTGTCACGCGCGCAGCGAGCTCTATCTCGGCGCCGGAAGTCGTCTCCACTACGTCACAGTCCAGCACTGGCACGAAAGTATGCGGCATCTAGTGCATCAACACGCCACCGTCGCCCGCGATGCCCATTTTACGTCGACCACGATCACGCTCGGTGGGCAGATGAGCAAAGGGATTATCGAATCTGCACTTACGGCACCCGGCGCAGAGAGTCTCCTCTTCGGAATCGCCTTCGGCAACGGCACGCAACACTTCGATCACCACACGTTGCAAACCCATTTGGCCCCAAACACGCACAGTGACTTACTGTACAAGACAGCGCTCAAAGGGCACGCGCGCTCCATTTATACCGGACTCATCCGCATGACGCCGGCGGCCCAACAGAGTCAGGCGTATCAAGCAAATCGTAACTTGCTGCTCGCGCCAGGAACGCAAGCCTCGGCCATTCCGCAATTAGAAATCGAGGCCAACGACGTAAAGTGTTCGCACGGCGCAACGATCGGCCCGATCGACGAAGACCAATGTTACTATCTGCGCTCGCGCGGATTCACACGCGGCGAAGCGGAATCGATGATCGTTGGCGGATTTTTTGAAGACCTCTTAGTCCGGATCCCGGATGAACACGTGCGCGATGTCGTACGCGCGGCCATCGGAAAGCAACTCGAAGGATAAGCGCTATGGCCTCCTGGATTGAAATCGCTCCCGCAGAGACCCTTGTCGAAGGGAAATCGACGTGCACGACCTGCGGAGACAAACAGATCGTCGTGGCTAAATTGCAGGGCGCGTATTACGCCTTCGATAATCTTTGCAGCCACGCGGAAGGATACTTAGCGGACGGATGGTTCGAAGGGTTCGAAGTCGAGTGTCCGCTCCATGGCGCCCGCTTCGACGTTCGCTCCGGCGCTGCCAAGTGTCTCCCAGCCACGGCACCGATTGCGACCTATCCGGTCAAACTGGAAGCGGGCATCCTCTATGTCGACATTGGAGCGTGACATCGCCGCCATCCGGGCGGACTTTCCCATCTTGCAGACGACCGTGCGCGGTCATCCGCTCGTCTATCTGGACAACGCCGCAACGACACAAAAACCGCAAGCCGTGCTCGATGCACTGACGCAGTATTACCAAACCAGCAATGCGAACATTCATCGCGGCCTCCATTTTCTGGCCGAGACGGCCACCGCAGCCTACGAGGCCGTGCGCACGCAAGTGCAACAATTCATTCATGCGCCGTCACCGCGCGAGATTATTTTTACCCGCAATGCCACCGAAGCGCTCAACCTCGTCGCCCACAGTTACGGACGCACGCATCTCGAAGCCGGCGACGAAATTCTCCTCACCGAAATGGAGCACCACAGCAACCTCATCCCATGGCAATTGTTGGCGCAAGAACGCGGCGCCGTGCTGCGCTTTGTTCCGGTCACACCGAGCGGTGGCTTGCAGATCGAACACTTCGACCGATTGCTGACTCCGCGCACCAAAATCGTCGCCTTCAGCATGCTCTCGAACGTGCTCGGCATTGCGCCACCGGTCGCGGAGTGGTGCCGGCGGGCACATGCGGTCGGCGCCGTCAGTGTCGTCGACGGCGCCCAAGGCGTGGCGCACGGACCGACGGACGTTCAAGCCCTCGATTGCGATTTCCTGGCGTTTTCCGCGCACAAAATGTGCGGTCCCACCGGCGTCGGCGTGTTGTACGGCAAATCCGCGCTGTTGGAAGCGATGCCGCCGTTCCTCGGTGGCGGCGAAATGATCGCTACCGTCGATTGGACACGCGCCACGTGGGCCGACATCCCGCACAAGTTCGAGGCCGGAACACCGAACATCGCCGATGTAATCGCGTTCGGCGCGGCAATCCACTATCTCCAACAATTGGGCATGGAACGGATCGCCGCATATGAAGCGGAACTTACGCATTACGCGTACGAACAACTTGCCGCGCAACCGGACGTCACGCTATACGGGCCGCCGTGGCGCGAGCGACAAGGGAGCGTGTTGACCTTCAATGTGCAGGACATTCACCCGCACGACTTAAGCCAGGCGCTCGATTTTGAAGGGATCGCCACTCGGGCCGGTCACCATTGCACCCAACCGCTGATGCAGCGCCTTGGGCTCATGGCCACGGCGCGCGCCAGTTTTTCGTTCTATAACACCCGCGCCGAAGTCGATCGTCTCGTCGCCGCATTGGACGTAGCGCGCAAATTTTTCCACCGGAGAACCTTTAATAGTTTAATTTGTCGGGGACCTTGAAGAATGCCCCAGATGCTAGGCGCCCGGCCAGCCGCGACCGGAGCGTACATGGTAGTACGTGAGGATCGCGGCTGGTCGGGCAACGACGCAGATGGGGTATGCTGCAAGGTCCCCACAGGACGGAGTTGATGTATGGACGGGCTCAATGAACTCTATCGCGAAGTGATCCTCGACCATTATCAGAACCCGCGCCATCAGGGGACGCTGCCAACACCAACGATCACTGCCGAGGGAAAAAATCCGCTCTGTGGCGATGAGCTCACGCTTCAGCTCGAGGTCGAGGACGGGAAAATCACTGCCGTGGCGTGGAACGGCCATGGTTGCTCGATCAGCATGGCCTCCGCGTCGATGTTGGCGGAGCAACTGCTCGGCAAACCGATGGCGGCTGTCATGACACTGCAACAGGCCGTGATGCAGTTCCTGCGCGGAGCATCGGTCCCGTCGGGAACGGACCTTGGTGATTTGGAAGTGTTGGAAGGGGTGCGCAAGTTTCCGGTGCGGATCAAATGCGCGCTCCTCCCGTGGACCACGCTTCAGGAAGGATGTAAACACTATGACGGACACACCACCCACGCCAGCTACACCGAACGCGACTGACACGGCGACACCAACTCCCGCGGTCGCAGCATCGGCACCAACGGCTGTCGCCACGGGGGCACTGCCCGAACCCGCGCAACTGCTCGACGCCATTCGCCCCGTGATCGACCCGGAGATCGGGATCTCGGTCGTGGACCTCGGCCTGATTTATCAAACCCGCATGGTCGAAAATAATACCGCCCATGTCCTGATGACACTGACCAGCCCGATGTGTCCGCTCGGTCCCGAAATCATGAACGGCATTCACGCGGCCGTGGCAACCGTCCCCGGCGTGCAAGAGGTCAAAGTCGAACTCACGTTTAATCCGCCGTGGGACCCCCGCACCATGGCCAACGACGACACCAAGTTATTACTTGGAATCTTCTAAAGGAGCATTCAATGATCACTGAAGAACAAGTCTTGAACTCGCTGCGCACCATCCAAGATCCGGATCTGCACCAAGACATCGTCACGTTGGGATTCATCCAAAACCTCACGATCGACGGCGGACGCGTGAGCTTCACGATCAATCTCACGACACCGGCCTGCCCGGTACGTGAACAGTTCAAGCGCGCTGCGACCGACGCCGTCAAAACGATCGCGGGCGTCACCGACGTAGCCATTCAGATGACCGCCACGGTGCGTGGCACTGGCCGCGCGCCGGAGCAGACGGCGTTGCCGGGCGTGAAGCACATCATCGCGATCGCCAGCGGCAAAGGCGGCGTCGGGAAATCCACGCTGGCCAGCAATTTGGCGTGTGCACTGCAACAGACTGGCGCCACGGTTGGCTTACTGGACGCGGACATCTACGGCCCGAGCCAACCCAAAATGTTAGGCACGCTCAATCCGCCGCTCAGCACAACTGAAGACAATCAGATCATTCCGTGGAACCAGTACGGGATCAAAATGATGTCGATGGGATTCATCGTCGACGACACTACGCCGGTCATTTGGCGCGGCCCGATGGTCCACAACATCCTGACCCAATTCGTCCGCCAAGTGGCGTGGGGCGCGCTGGATTACTTGCTGATCGACTTGCCGCCGGGAACCGGCGATGCCCAACTCACGATTACTCAGACCGTGCCGCTCACCGGCGCCGTGATTGTCACGACGCCGCAGGAAGTGAGCATCCAGATCGCGTGTAAGGGATTGCGGATGTTCAGCGAGGTCCACGTCCCGGTGCTCGGTATGGTCGAAAACATGAGCTACTTCCTCTGCGGCCACTGCAACGAGCGCAGTCCGATCTTCCGTCACGGTGGAACGCGCAAGGCCTGTGAGCTACACGGCGTGCCGTTCCTCGGCGAAGTCCCGATCGACGCGACCGTCACGCTCGATGGCGACGAAGGCAAGCCAACGGTGCTGGCGCATCCCGACTCCGCCTCCGCCGCCAGTTACCGAGCCATTGCCGGACAATTGGCCGCCCAACTCAGCATCCTCACAGCGCGTAGCGCCACCGGCACCGAACAGCCCGCAACCTCCGGCTGTTGCGGCGGCCATTAACACGCGCTCACAGCTCATACCCACCATATGAGGGAGTCGCCGGCCACTCGATCTTGCCGAGGCTCTGCAAGCCATCGTCGGCCGTGTAGAGTTCCGCATTGCCGGCCCGCAACACCAGCACGCCCAGTTGGGATTCGTCGCCAAGAATGACGCTGCGCTGAATCGATCCGCCCGCATACCAGGCCTGTGACGCCGTTGTCGGATCTTGAATCGTTCCCGTGAGCTCGAAACCGCGCTCCGCCGAGACGCGATAGAGATGCAATCCGCTGTAAGCGAATTCTCCAAATGCACTGCCGGAGCCGCTCTCCCCTTCATATAAATCGATCGGCAGCGCGAGCAAATGGCGTGTCGGATCATACGTAAAGGCCAGATGCTGCGTGAGCGCCGGCGAATCGGTGCCACGGCCGCCGATTACCAACGATTGCAGCTCGCGCGGCGCGGTCGGTTCGGCAACATCGAACAGCGACAACTTGACGCCTTGAAACCAAGCAAACGTCCCTTGATCGTCGGCGTCTTTGCCGAGTCCGATCAGACGCGCGGCATCGAATGCGTGCAGATACGTGGAAAATCCCGGGACCTTCAATTCGCCCACCACGCGCGGCGCGGCCGGATCGTGCAAATCCAACACAAAGAGCGGATCGATCTTCTTGAACGTCACGACATAGCCCATCGGACCGATGAAACGAACGGCGTAAATCTGCTCGCCGTTCGCCAAGCCTTCCACGCGGCCACGCGGCGCCATCGCCTGCGTGTCGAACGTATACACATTGCTCACCGATCCGCTGCCGCTATTGCGACCCACGTGTCCGGCGGTTGTCGCCACGCGCAATGTCCCGTCGTATTCGCTCATCGCAAACTGATTCAACAGATGCCCGTCCACCGTGGCCGTTCCGATGTAATATGGTGTGGCCGCATCGACACCGAAGGCATGGATCGGCGTCGTCTCTTCCGTGTCGGCATCGTCCCACCACCCGCCGTGCTGATACTCGGCGATATACACGGCACGATCGGAGACGTAGACATTGGCCCCATATCCGACGACCGCCGCCGCAACATCCGCATCCACTCCCGACCGCAAATCCGCATTCAGCACGAACAGGACGTTTTGCCCCGTTCCACCGCCACGATAGAATGCGCTCACGGTTTCGATCGACGCGACGGCCGCTCCGCGCCGAGACACCACGTGCGGCAACAGATCGCTTGCCGTCAACGCCGCGAGCGCCGCACGACGCGCTTGCCGTTCGGCGGCGACGCGTTTTTCGCAATCCACCGCATAGGGATTGAAATCTTCATCGCCGCGCGGCAATTGCAATGCCGCATTGAGGGCGAACACGACCCGCTCCCCGATCCGTCGCATCGCCAGTTGCGTCCCTTCATAATATGCCTCGCGCCGAATGAGCGGCGCGGCAGGATTGCGAATATCGATGAACGTCAGCTTGACGATCGGATGATAGGACAGCGCAGATGACGGCTGCACAACCGCATCAGGAAATTTTGGCACCGAAGAAATGACGACCATGGCATCCTGCGTCGCCACCATGCCGCGTGGTTGGCCTTCAAGCGCCAACTCCTGGACCGCGCCAAAGCGGGCAAACGGCCAAACGCGGATTACGCGCAGCGTCGTCCCGGTCAGCAGATACGCATGCTCCCCACGCACTTTAATGGTGTCGGCCTCTTCGACTTGCGCCTCCTGGTTATTCGTATCCGTAAACGTAAAGGCCGAGGCAGCTCCGGCACCGTCACTCTCGCCCGGTGCCGCGCTGACGGATGGCGCGGGGGAGTCCGCCATCATCTCCACGGCCGTGATACATGTGACTTCTTGGTCGATCGCGACTCCGGCCTGTTCGCGCAGATACACCGTCAACGATTCGCCGGCGACCGGTTGCAACACGCCGGCCTTGCCGCGGACCGGCGGCAGCGGACCGCCACTGCTACTACTCCCACCGCCCCCAACCCCATTCTCACTGCATGCCACGGTCGTCATCACGACCAAGCCCAATATCCAGCCTTTACCGCGCCACATACAAAACTCCTTTCACTTCACTGATTGCTGTTCAAACATTGCGACACACTGCTCGGTCACACCGGATTGCAACGTTGTGCACTCGAATTGCAGAATCGTATCGACCAACGTCCCGACACAACTCACCATCAACGATGCACTGCTCCCCGCCAATTCGATCTCCCCGTTCCGCACGCGTCCGCCGAGCGAATTGGAAAAACCAGGGAAGGCAAAGAATCCTTCGAGCACAATCCGATCCGCCGTCGCGCCGGCACTGATCGTAAACGGAGGAGTCCCCACCGGACAGGTCGCCACTTGAACCACGTTCGCGACCGGCGCTTCGCCACCACTGTCCAACATCGGTTCACTCAATTCCGGCACGGCATAGGTCCCGAGGAAATCGCTGACGGTTTCCGTGGAAACCGGCGCCGGACTCTGTGCCGCAGGCAATTGCCCGTCGCCCGGATTCCCGACATCGGTCCCGGAACCACAGGCGCCGAGCCACAACGCACTCCAGAGGATGAGCACGAATCTATTTTTCATGGCGACCCCCTTCTTTCAGATCGGTATGACCAAACAGTTGGATGTTCAGTTGATACACAGCAGTCGGCTGTTCATCGCCCTGCGAGAGGAGATTCAATGCCACTTTGCGAAAGTCACGGATCGCAGTCTTCAACATCTTGAGCTGTTTGGTGTTCAGCGCGATCGTCAGCGCGCCGAATTCGCGCTGCGCCTCGGTCTGGGTTTGCAGGGCGCGCTTGGCCCGTTCCATCATTTGTTGATGATAGTGATAGCTCGCGGCCGATCGCGCGACATCGCCCGTCGTCAAATGCCGCTCCGCCGGCTGCAGATGCCCATCGTCGTTGCAAATCAGCAGGCCGAGTCGCTGCAAACAATCGAGCGCCTCGCGTGCCTGCGATGCGGTGATCTCATACCGTAAACGTTTCGCGATCCATTCCGGATCCTCACGAAATCCCGGCAGCGTCGTCAAGTCCTGGATGACCGGATAATACCAACGCGTCAGGAATTCATACTGCTCTTGGGCCAGCGTGACGGCCTGACAATATTCCGGGAACTCCAACAGCCGTTGATAATAGCCATTCTGCTCTTCGGGGTCCTTCGCTTGATTAAAGTGCACTAAGACCTCGAAGAATAGACGCTCACGACGGCGCAGCTTGAACGCGCCAGCAAACCGATGGATGCTCTCTTGGGAGAGATTGCGTTTCCCTTCGATCACGAGTTGGAGAAAGTTCGGCGACGCAAACCCAGCGCGCCGTGCGAAATAGCGATACGAGCAAACGGGATTGGCCCGCTTGGCCGCCAAATACGCGTCCCGCAAATAGGCCCGATAATCGGTATAGGCATAGAGTGACGACATAGACGACCTGGCTCCTAGTGTAGGTATCGGTCGCCGACCAGACCAAGTTGCGAAAAATCGCCGATATCCGTATTCTTTTAGAATACGAGCTCAATACCGATCAACCGATAACATATTGTTATTATTTATATAGTTGCCACAACACACGCCGACGGAGCAAAAAAATCCGCCTGCGCTGGCCGGCGAATAGAATACGGCTCGGCAAAGAATTCTAGCCAGTTTCAGAGTGATCCGATAAGAGAGGCGCCGCATGGTGTGGTCAGACATCGTCACGATCAGCTCGTTAGTCCTGCTCGAAGGCCTACTCAGTGCCGACAACGCGTTAGTCCTCGCGCTGTTAGTCCGCCATCTCCCGGCCGCACAGCGGCGCCGCGCATTGCGGTATGGGCTGCTTGGCGCATTCGGCTTCCGGTTCCTCTTCCTGCTCGTGGCCTCTTGGCTGATCACCGCGTGGTATTGCAAGGTGATCGGAGCCGCGTATCTCCTCTATATCGGGCTCAAGCACATCGTGGGCGAGAGCCAGACCGAAGAGGCGCGCCATATGCGGCCAATGGGATTTTGGCGGACCGTCGTCGTGGTCGAACTGACCGATGTCGCGTTCTCCATCGACTCGATCTTAGCAGCCGTCGCCCTCTCCAATAAATTGTGGGTCGTCTATTTAGGCGGAATCGCGGGCATCGTGACGATGCGCTTCGTCGCGGGAGGATTCCTGCAACTACTCGATCGCTTCCCGGCCTTCACCACCGGCGCTTACGTCCTGGTCACGTGGATCGGACTCAAATTACTGATCGGCGGCGCAGGCATGGCGGCACCGGTACTCGGTCCGCACGTCGGCTGGGGGGCGGAACAGATCGCCCGTTACAGCGTACATATGCCGGAAATCGTGTTTTGGAGCGGAATGGCGATTATTGTGATCAGCTGCTTACTGTGGAAACGCCCACCGCACACCAAGCATTCCGCTGTGAAAGATACCGACTCGGTCCGCAAGGCCTTCGATTAAACAACCGATCAATATTCGTTGTCGAATTCGTCGTCTTCGACTTTCGGCGTCTTCGGCTGTTTCGACCAGTCGGGGAATTGATCCGTCACGCCGGACGGTTTGGTGGCCTTCGGTGCGGCAGTGGTCGGCTGCTTCGTAGTCGGCGTCGCAGGTCGGGTGGCCGTCGGACGCCGCGCCGGTTGCGGAGCGGCTACTGGCTCGAGGTCCAGGGCGTCATCGAGTGTGTCGCTGAGGCCCGTCTTCGGTAATTGACTATCTTTTGGAGTCGCATTGACGGTCGAGAGGGACAACAACGCGCTGACCGTAACGCCGGTAATGATTGCCAATGCTCGGTTCAGTTGCATGACTCCTCCTTTGTGTTAGCCGACGCAGGTTCATACGCCGACCGCCGCACCATGTCAACCGCCAACTCCCGGGTTTTCCACTTGTTGGCGGATCGCATGGAAGAGCTTCGTCACGGCACTTTTTACCCCGATCTTGAGCAAACGCAGCACCAGCCCCCGGCGGGCCGTGACCTCAAAGTGGTACGTTCCCAATGTCTGTTGTGGGTCCCCCGGATAGGGCTCTAACACCCAATATCCTTTGGAGCCCGGTTCATTCGGGTCGTAGACCTTCTCCCAAGAGACGCGATAACGATGTTGTGCGGCCTGCGAGGCGTCGAAGTGATAGCGACGCGCCACCCATTCGTTACTGATCGGCCACGGGAGATCGAAGGCCTCATAGCTGGTGCGCGTAGCAATCCCGGTCGGCGGCGGCGCCGGCATGGTACCGGGAAAGCGATTCCGCAGCGCCTGAAAAAAAGCGAGATCTTTCGTCGCGTCGCGGGGGATTGCTTTTGCGGCCGCCTCGCTGAAGAAGTACGACTCCGTCACCATCGGCATCCACTGCGACCAACGATTGAGATTGGCCACGGCGCGCCACACGACTTCCGGTGGCGCTGCGACCTTGCCCCGGACATGAATCGTCCCCATCGCGGCTTCCGCGGGAAAGGAGATCTGCATCTCCAGACCGCCCTGATCGAGCGCCGGCTGCGTCGCGAAACTCGGCGACGCCGCGAGTACCACTCCACAACAAACGAATACCGCACAGCGTCGTAGCATTTGTATCAACATGCGACTCTATTGCCGTCACCCCATCCCGGTGTCAACCCGGGATACGATCACGTTGGTCGCAACGGACGAAGGCCGTGGGACGCCACGGGTAGCGGAGAAAGATCGACCCGAAGCTGATCGCGCTGGCACCGCGGGCACGCAGTTGGGCGATATCGGCGTATTCCCAGACGCTGGGACCAATGACCGGCGTGTGCGACGCGGCGGCCAATTTTTCAACCATCGGCCAGGTGTGCAGCTGCGCGGCTTGGCCGGAGACCCCGCCACCACCGAGCGTCGCTAATGGACTCGGGCGGTCCGGAAAGCTCACACTCCATGGCACGGAATTGATCGCCATCGCATCGATCAGCCCTTCCGAGGCTCGGGCAATGGCACAATAATCATGCGTCACCGAAAGTTTCGCAATCAGCGGCCACGGCGTGGCACTCCGCGCCGCCGTGAGCATTTCCACGGCCTGCGGGACAGCCGCCGATCCATGCGTTGAGGTGTTAGGGCAAGATAGATTGACCTCAATTGCGACCAAGCCAAACGGTTGCAGCATCGCCACCATGTCTGCACATTCGCCAGGCGACTCGGGATAAATCGAACCGATCAGGCGATACGGAAATTTCGCAACTCGCGGCCCGATCGTGCGACACCACCATTCGATTCCGGGATTCGTCAGCCCAATCGCGTTGACAGTCCCGTGCGGCAACAATCGGACGCAACGCCACGGCTGCCACCAGCGCAGATTGCCGACTCGCGGGCGGCGGGTGAGCGACTTGGTGACGATAGTGAAGCAGCGTGGGTCGAGCAACCCCAACCAGCGGAGCGGCCATTCCCACGGCCACCCGCGACCGTCAAACGCGAGCGCCCCGCTGGCGGCGACATATTCTAAGACATGGCCGTTCCGTAATGGGATCATCGGGGGAGTGGAATCAGCAGCGATTCCCCATTTTTCACGCCACGCCACGGCCCGTGCACGGCCGGGAGGACTTCCGAGCAGAGGATATGCTGCTCGCCGTCGGTCCAGTAGTGGAGCGTGTAATACGCATGTTGGACTTCCGCGGGATCGTAGTCCGGTGGGATCGGCTTTAAGACCTTGCCACTGACACGCCGATACCCCAGCACGAATTGGCCGTCGCTCATCAGACAGGTCAACGACGTATGCGGACACTGTGCGGCCACGCCGTCCAGCCACTCGGGTAAAGCACTAAGTGGTTGCCGCGCCGCCACCCAACGGCGCAGCAGATCTTCGCTATCCGTCGTGCCACAAATCGCACCATCCGTCGCGCCTAAGCGTTCCAACTCCGTGACCGTGCCGTTATGGGCGAAGAGCCACGGCCCGTGCAGGAATGGATGCACGTTTTCCAGACAGATTTTTCCGTGCGTCGCCTTGCGAAAATGGGTCACCACCAAACGCTGCACCGGATCCATCGCTTGCCGCACCGCCGCTTGAAATAAATCTAATTCATCCGCCGCATCGCCCGCCGAACGGGCCAGATGGACCGGCGCTGCATCGCCGTCGTAACACGCCACGCCCCACCCTTCAGAATGTCCGGGAGATTCCCAGGGACGGACAACACCGTTGCGCGAGAGATGATGGAAAGCAAACAGGGCTTCGCGACGGAGTGCAGGCGTTCCAACGATCGCGATCATCCGACACATGATGCGTATTTGTCATGTCGCCAACGGACGCCGCAAGCGGAATCTCACGCGCCGCCATGCTCGCTGGCGATATGACCGTCCGGGCGCTGGTGATCGTCCTCGATGCGCACGACGTCGTCCAAATGCGGGGTAGACACTTCGAGCAACCGAAGGTCCGTCACGGCCTCCAGCCGGTGCCGTTGAGGCGGCACCACGCTATAGTAATCTTGGGGACCGATCTCCAACGTCTGCAACGTCTGGGATTGCAGGTCTTCGAGAATCAAACGTCCTCGCCCGGACAGGACATAACTTGTTTCCACTTTTTCCCGATGATACTGCAGACTCAACCGTTTCCCGGCCTGCACTTCGAGAATCTTCATTGCGTAATGCGGCGACTCATGGACTAGCCACAACTCCCGCCCCCACGGCTTGCAAACGACTTTAGCGTCCCGTTCATGTAACGGCATGTGTCCTCCCAGATGCAGTGATGAACTCCACCGCGCTGCGCGCCAGCTCCGTTTCGCGATCGCGGAAACTATGGTTCGCGCCGCTGATAACCGAAACCGCGATGCGCGGCAATGCTTGCGCGAAGAAAATGCGGATCGCGGCCGCGGGCACCGGCAAGTATTCGTCGTCCGCGCCGAGCACGAGCACGGCGCGCGTGCGAGGACGTGCTAAACGCCGCCACCGCGAATCCCCAACCAAATGTGAAAACGGAAACTGATCCATCCGATTGCGCGGACCGAACAGACTCAGATAACTCGCGGCACTGATCGGCAAATATCCCAAATTTTGCACCGGCATCAGTGCATGTGGAGTACGCCGTGCCACGCGTGCCGCGAGCCGCTGCATCGCCTGAAAGCGTCGGGGACCGAGCAAGCGGCGTTGAACACCGACATCGTCGCCGGGCGCGATATACACCACACCCGCGACGCGCACGCCCCGTTGCAATGCATACGCGATCTTGTTGGCGCCGGTGCTGTGCCCCAGCAGATACACCGTCCGCACGCCGCGGGCGCGCAGACAGCGAATCGCGCCGCGGATATCATGCACGGACTCGGTGAAAATCTCATACACAGATCCGTTGTGCGGCGTCCGGCGGCCGCGCTGCGAACGCGTGCTGACCAGATCGTGTCCGCGCGTATTGATGGAAAAAAATCCGATCCGCCGTCGCACACACGCCGCCGCCAGCGCCGAAACCAACCACGACCGATATGCGTTCCCACCCAACCCATGAAGAAAAATCGCCGCCGTCCGTACCCGCCCGCCGGCAAGGAATCCGTGCAATTCCACCCCATCCGTGGCTGTAAATGGGACTATTTTGAAATGTGGCTGCATGATTCTTACCCGAAGAACGAAGAACGTGAACGAAGAACGAAATGTGGCGCTACGGAAAGCCACTCAGCAACTGAACCGCCGTAATTCGTTCACGTTCTTCGTTCGTCGTTTAAAAAGAGCTGGCGCCAAATTATTGCGCGCCCATCCTTCAGGACGTCGAACCTGTTTATTCATTGCCAAAATAAGGCATGGGTGCATTAAATGCCAATGATTTTGCTTCGATGCTCAAGCAAGAGAACGTCCCGCCATTTACCATTCATGCGACCGATTTTTTCTCGCATACCAACCTCCCGAAAACCACAATTCTTATGTAATGTTACACTTGCTATGTTTTCTGGAAAAATTCCCGCCTGAAGAGTCCAAATATTCTCTTTTTCGGATCCTTCAATCAGATTATTTAATAAGTGGCACCCTATTCCCCTACCTTGATATGAGGACGCAACATAGACGCTAACCTCGCAAACACCAGCATAAACGCACCGCTCTGAAATAGGACTCAAAGCGGCCCACCCGATCACCTTATTTTCATGTTCAACCACAAAACGACACGTATTTAAATGACAGCCATGCCATTTTTCCCATGAGGGAACTTGCTGTTCAAAAGTCGCATTTCCTGTTTGAATACCTTCCCAATATATTTGAGATACCGATAGCCAGTGTGCTTGCAATAGGGGATTAATCTTAATATTCACCTTGCCCTCATTTTTGATTTAAGTCCTCAACCGACTTTACCAGGTTGGTCAGCATTTTGGCGATAACATCGAGCTGGTCGTAGAAATCAGCGTATTGTCGTTCATCAATTAAAGATTTCCTGTGCAAAACTTGGATGATGGGAACACACTCAAAAGTGGATCCTCGCGCAATCCAAAAAAATTGGCGTTTATCGCCCTTGTGCCAGCGGCCATTACCTTCAGCAATGTTCAATGGAATGGAGAGTGCGGCGCGGGAGAGTTGGTCAATCAAACTATAAGAAGTTTTTCCTTTCAGTTTTTCACATAAGGATTCAACTGCCTCAACCCAATCAAGTGCCTTCTGATAGACCTCAAGTTTCTCAAATTGAAATGCCATTTTTGGTTTTACCCTCTATTTTCTATCAACTATTTTCCATTTTCTCGACTTTTCGCCCCCCAATACAGCACAGAACTTCTGAAAATAGAAGAATGGAAAGTAGAAAATGGAGGACGACTTTTCTGCGAAAAGTCGTTGCGCGCCCGATACGATTCGAACGTACGACCGCAGCGCAAGGCAAACGACGTCCGGTGGACGTCGGCAAACTTGCGCTGCTGATGAAATCGCGGCGCGGCGCTAGTCTAGCAGCTCAGCGCGCCCGGCGCGATTCGAACGCACGACCCTCAGCTTCGGAGGCTGATGCTCTATCCAGCTGAGCTACGGGCGCGCTGGGCTGCTAGGCGATTTCGTTTTCAATGGTCCCGCGCCGCTACCGAGCTCGCTGCTTCGGAGGCTGGTGCTCTATCCAGCTGAGCTACGGGCGCGAAAAGCTGAGCTGCTTCTAGTCGGCTGGGCGGAGATGTCAACTGGACTCCATAATGCGGTAACGAATACCCAGCGACCGGCAGATGGGGCATGATGGCTGTCGAAAATCACGATCTATCCGACAAAAAACCTGCCTGGATGATTTTCACCGCTTATCGGCACTGCTATTCTGAAGACCTCGATTGTCAGCAACTGAACGTCCGCAAGGGGGAGGCTGCTATGCTAGGGCAAGAACGTCTGCCGGTGTCCGTATGGTTGGTTGCGATCACGACTATGGGCCTGATGCTGAGTCTGGGGTGCGGCGGAGGCGGGGGCGGCGACGACGATGGGAACACGGGCGACACCAGCGGAAGCAGTAGCAGCGGCGGCAGCGGCACGAGTAATGGAACGACCGTCACCCTCTCCGGCGCCGTCAACGTCACGACCGCCGACGCGGCCCGCGCAGGACTTTCGCTTCCGCCCACTGCCAGCGTGAACCTCGGAGGAAAACATGCCACGAAAGGGTTGAAATCCGTCGGGGATGCGGCGCTGGCAAATGGTACCGTTGCCCTTTACAAGATTGAGGCCGATGGGACCGAAACCGCCGTCGATATCGGAACCGTAACGACCGATGCCTCCGGCAATTATTCCATTCCCAACATCCCGATCGCCTCCACCGGTTCCGGTAGCGTCGACGACTTCTACTATGAAGTCCGCGTCAGCGCGGGGTCACTCACCATCGTGGCGCCGACAGCGCCGACCAAGGACACGACCGTCAACGTATCACCGGAAACGCATCTGGCGGCTGCCATGCTCACCGATGTGGAGTCCGTTGCCGGCAGTGTGTTGCCGCGCGAAGAGATCATCGAAAACGTGCGGAATGTCACGGTGGATGAAATCGCGAACGAACTGGCAGAAAGCTTTGATCTCCCTTCGTTAGTTGACAACGAGGCGAACGTGACGATTGCCGCCACGGCGATCGGTTCCGATAACCGCGACGCCGAAAAGGCCCTGCGCACCTTCGAAGCGGAAAAAGAGGCCCTCGTTCTGCAATCCGGGGACGCGACGACGGCCGATGCCGCCGCCTATCTCGAACGGGTCAGCCGCGAGGGATGTGACTTCAACGAAAATTTCAATCTCCCATCCTCCGCACGTGGCCTCCTCGCCGCAGCCTTTGTGGAAGGCACCACCGTAACGACGACGCAGGTCGTCGCGGCCTATAACAACAACAACGGTAGTGACCCCGACGTCACGGCGGCCAATGCCGTGTCCGATTTTGATTCCTTACTCACGACCATCGATACGGCGATGACGGGCTCGACCGATCTCGACACTGATGACCAACTGGGGCTCTACGTCAAACGCGACCTTTCGGCCGCCGCATTTGATGAAACAACGGCCCTTCAAATCGATCAAGCCACGGCCTTGACCCAAGGTCTCTTTCCCCAAGATTGCCAACCGGGTGGCTTTGACATGATCGGCTTCGCCTCCGATCTGACAGGGTCGAGTCAGTTTTCCGCGCCAACAATCGTCGATCGCCAAATCTTCCACGACATGGGCTTCAATTGCGGCGGCGGCAGCATCGGCCACTTGCGCGCCACGGTCCAGGTGTATGCGGCCGGGGGCGCGACCGTTAACGGGGTCTCGATCACTAAGAATGGCACAATCAAAGCACTGACGATGGCGAACCAGAATGGCGCCTTCAGCCGTTGGCAAAGCAGCTCGAGTGAGAACGATCCCGACTTCTACTGCATGGACCTTCCGAGTGACATTACGTACACCATCACAGTGGACCTCGACGGCGCAGACGACCTCACGGAGACAGTGACGGCGCAACATCGCGAAGTGCCGGAGGCCGGCTTGAGTTTCGTAAATGACGATGGGACGCTGACACCGCTCGCCAACGACCAATCCATCTTTCCGACAGCGGCAAAACGGCCGATTTTCAAATGGGTCCCTGCGCCGGGGACGCCCGAGGCGTCGGTCATTGCCGACGCCCCGGCAGGGAGTCAATTCAAGTTCACGTTTGAGCTTTCGCACGTTCTCAGCAATGCGTGGCTCGACGCGAACGTCCCGGAAAACCAGGACGCGGATCCGAACAACGACGTCAACGAAGGTCCGCTCACTCATGCATCGTGTCCGATGGGCGGCAGCGGACAGAAGCTGATGGATCGGAACTATTTCATTGCGGATAGCGACTGTGACATTGATGGGTGTTTAGCTGCGCTGCAGGCGTCGCCAACGCTTGCGCTCGCCACGGCCAACGGTGAGGTCTCCATCAACACCAGCACGATCACCCGCGACGCGATTCACTGTCGAACCAATATCCAAACCTTCCTGGTCGACACCCATGATCGGATGCTTGGCCAAGCTGCGGGGAATTTCCGCTCCTATTGTTACGACGCCAACGGCGACGGCGATTGCGGCGATTAGCCGTTGCCGACACAGAGACGGAAGCGGCACACGACGGGTCCTTTACACGGCGCACCGCATAGAGTAGGTCATCCCACTGATGCGTGAGCGGTCGTCTGGCACGCCGTCAGGAAGGATATACTATGGGACGGTTTAATTGGACGGAGATCTTGCTGTTGTTGGCCGTGGCGTTGCTGCTCTTTGGGGCGAAACGGCTCCCGGAGATCGCAAAGTCGTTCGGCAGGAGCATTCAGGAATTCAAGAAGGGCTTCAGCGCCGCGCCGGACGAGAAAGACGACAAGAAACCGGATGCCCCGAATGGCAAACATCCCGACCCCCACTGACCCGGCGGTACCGCTCTCCGCGCACCTGAACATCCTCCGTCGCTTGCTGCTCCGCTGCCTGATCGTCGTGACGCTTGCCACTACGGCCGCGTTCGGACTCGCCCCGTACTTATTCCACTGGCTGCTGCGACCGGCCGCCGGATTACACGCGACCACGGCGGGCGCGCCTTCGGTCACGCTGCAGACGCTGGCCCCCGGCGAAACGTTTCGGATGAGCGTGCAGATCGCACTGATGGCCGGATTGATCGTCGTGTTGCCATATCTCTTCGCCGAGGCATGGCACTTCCTCCGTCCCGGCCTGCGGGCGCGAGAACGGCGATGGTTCGGCATCATTGTGGGGAGCGGGACGCTGCTGTTTTTCCTCGGCGCCGGATTTGCGTACGCCGTCGTCACCCCGCTCGTGCTCCGCTTTTTCTGGCAGTATAGTGTCCATCTCGGCATCACGCCGTCGTGGACCGTGGCCCACTATATCGAATTCGTCTTGAGCAACATGGGGGCCTTCGGCCTCGCATTCGAACTCCCGCTAGTCGTCGCCATGCTCGCCGCGTTCGGGATCGTCAGCGCGGCGACGCTTGTACGGACCCGACGCTACGCGATTTTCCTGATCTGCGTACTGTCCGCGTTTCTCACCCCACCGGACGCCGTCAGCATGGCGTTGATGGCCATCCCGCTGCTGTTACTTTACGAGGGATCGATCCTGCTGGCACGGTGCGTGGCGGCCAAGCCGGATGCAGCGGAAGACTTGCCAACCCCCGGGCAGCAGAAGTAGTGCGGCGTAGGTATGAGTAGGAAACGGAAAAGGAGTAAGCGCGCCGGAGCGCCAGTGGAGGCGTGGAGTGCGGTAGCGACGACCGCAATGCGACCGAGCAGGGAGCGTTGCGCACCAAAGGAGAGATGTATGCACTACGATGTCTATGGGATTGGCAACGCACTGGTCGACATTCAGGCGAACGTCAGTGACGACTTATTGCAACAAATTACACGGGACGTCCCGTCCACGACACACGATCGGCTCGCGAAAGGGACGATGCATTTAGTCGACACGACGACGCAAGGGCACATCCTGCGCCTCTTGGAAGAGATCGGCACGCATACCGTGTCCGGTGGCAGCGCGGCGAATACGATGATCGGCGTCGCCCATTTGGGCGGTCGCGCGGCCTATGCCGGCAAGGTCGGGGACGACGTCTATGGCGCGTTCTATGCCGAAGACCTCCACAAAGCGAGCGTCGCGTACCGCGTCCCGTTCGGACATGCTGAGACAGGAACCTGCATCGTCCTCGTCACGCCGGATGCGCAACGGACCTTTTTTACGCATCTCGGCATCAGCACTGCGCTGACGCCGAACGACATCGACGAAGCGGCCATCAAGGCCTCACAGTGGGTCTATATCGAAGGGTATCTGTGGGATGCCCCGGGTCCGAAGGCCGCGTCACTCAAGGCTATGGAGCTAGCCTGTCATTACGGCGTAAAAGTCGCGTATTCATTTTCCGATCCATTTTGTGTGCGGCGCGCGCGCAGCGACTTTCGCGACTTCACGGAGCGATTCGTCGACTTGGTCTTTTGTAATGAAGAAGAGGCGCTCGCCTTTACCGATGCCGGCAATGTCGAAGACGCGATCGGCACGATCACGGCGCTCGACACCGCGGTCGCGATCACGAGGGGCGAACGCGGTTCGCTGTTCGCAATGAACGGCACCCGCCACATCGTCCCGCCCGTGCATGTGGACGCAATCGACTCGACCGGCGCCGGCGACCTGTACGCGGCGGGCGTACTCCACGGCTTGTGTAGCGGCAAGACCCCGGCAGAGGCTGGGGAGCTTGGTTCCGCATTGGCCGCGCGGATCCTCACCGTGCGCGGGGCACGGCTACCGTAAAGCCGTTACTGCAAGGCAACCTGAGCTCCCGCCCCATCGGCCATCGCGACGGGGAGTCCGTAGTGATATGCCACACCTCCCAGACAATGCGCCAAATCGGATTCCACTAACATTGCATCCGCTGTCCCAAGGCGCGCGCCGTCCAACCGAAAAAGAACGCGGGTGGACGCGGTGTAGGCGATGGTTGTCCCGCGGAGACGCGGCTCGATTTCGTGGATGAGTTGGATATCGCTTATCGGTCCATCCGGATGCTCAATATTCAAAGCCGGTCCTAGCACAATCAAGCGATCCCCTTCGCCGGACGCACCACAGAGCGTGAGCACACGGTGCCCCGCGATAGTCTGCGCTGCATCCAATTGGCCCGCGCTCAGCATCAACGGCGCGCGCCCGCCGATTGTATAACCTTCCCGCCGAAAGATCGTGCGGAATTCGGTCCATTGCCTCTGTAACTCGGTAAACTCCGGCCCCGTCACCGTCACGGTCGGGACCGACGCCGCCCACGCCGGAGTCAACTGCACTGGTTTCTCCGCCGGTCCCGGCTGTTCGCATTCCCAGGCCAATCGACCCGGCAGCACGCTGAAACCCGCAATCAGAAGACCAGCGCCCACGACAGTTACAGCCGATCCCAATCCAAGTGCCAGCCCCCCCGCAGCCAGCATTGCACCAACGCCGGCAATCGGAATGCTGTGTTTCGTCAAGCCCTCCAACCCGGCCACAATCCCGCGCCCGACCGGGCGAAATAGCCGAAGGAATTCACTCGATCCACGCGCCGCGCGCCCCGCGCCACCCGACGGCACTTGACCAGCCGCTCCGATTCCAGCGCGCCGGCCAACCCCGCCCGCCGGCGCTGCTGCGGCCGCATGGCCACCTCCAGCCGACGCGGCCACTCTCTTTACACTGCGCATAGGCATCTCCTTTACCTCTCGTTATCCGTCGCTCTTAGTGTGCCACCGCGTGCGGCGCAAGCGCGAATCGCAGCCGCCCGTTGCGCCATAGCGCGCCCCATGCTAGCGGGCCGCATGGCCATTTTGCCGATCACCATCTACCCAGCGCCGATCCTCCAGCAATGCGCTGAACCAATCGGGACCGTCACAGCAGCCATTCAACAACTATTAGATGATATGGCCGAGACCATGTACGCCGCGCCTGGCGTCGGCCTGGCAGGGCCGCAAGTGAATCAGCCTTGGCGCGTCATCGTGGTCGATGTCGGCGAACCCGTGACTTTGACGCCGGACGATCCGGACCACCCCATCGAACGCTCACCCCGACTCTACCAACTCATCAACCCAAGCATCACCCACCGCAGCGGCACCATTCAATGGGAAGAAGGCTGCCTCAGTCTGCCGGACTTTCGGATCGAGATGCAGCGCGCTGCCCAGATCGTCGTTGAAGCGCTGGATCGCAACGGATCCCCGATCATGATCGACGCACAAGGACTCCTCGCCGTCGCGTTGCAACACGAAATCGACCATCTCGACGGCAAATTACTCATCGACCACGTCAGCCGCCTCAAACGGCGCATGTACGCCGAGAAACTCGAAAAACAACGGCGGGAGGACTAACGTGCGCATCCTCTTCTTCGGCAGCGCCGCGTTCGCAATCCCTACGCTCCGCCAGCTGCACGATTCGGCGCACGAAATCGTGGCCGTTGTGACTCAGCCCGATCAACCCGCCGGACGCGGCCGCGCGCTGACGCCGTGCCCCGTGGCCGCCGAGGCACAGACGTTGCGACTGCCATTGTTGCAGCCCGCGACGCTTCACGATCCCGCACTACTCACGACATTCCAGTCGCTGCAGCCGGAACTGATCGTCGTCGTCGCATACGGCAAATTTCTCCCCACGTCTGTTTGCACGTTGCCTTCTCATCGCGCGATCAACTTGCATCCGTCACTGTTGCCGAAATATCGCGGCGCCGCACCGATCCAGTGGGCACTGCTAAACGGCGATCATTCCACCGGGATCACCACGTTGTACGTCAGCAACACCATGGACGCCGGCGACGTGTTGCTGCAACAGACCGCGCCGATCCACACCACCGACACCGCCGCGACACTGCACGACCGCCTCGCCACACTCGGCGCCGCGTTGATCCTCACCACCGTGGACGGACTCGCCAACGCCACGCTTCGCGCGCAACCGCAAGACGAGCAAAGCGTCGTGCTCGCGCCGAAGCTGACGAAAGCAGACAGCCGTATCGATTGGCGACTTCCAGCAGCAGCGATCATTAATCGGATTCGCGGCCTCACGCCGTGGCCTGGGACTCACACCACACTGCGCGGCCGCGCGCTCAAGATCCACTGGGCGGAAATCCCTGTCGATCGCTCTGTTCCGGCCGACGCGCAACCCGGCACGGTCGTCGCCGTCACGCGGAGCCTCCAAGTCGCCACCGGCGACGGACGCCTATGTCTCACCGATCTCCAACTCGAAGGCGGCAAACGACTGCGCAGCGAAGAGTTGCTGCGCGGCTATCCCGTGGCCGTCGGGGAGCGACTGCAATGATCCAAATCGCCCCGTCCATTCTGGCCTGCGACTTCGCCCGACTTGGAGAAGAAGTCCGCGCTGTCGAAGCCGCCGGCGCCGACGTGATTCACGTCGACGTGATGGACGGCCATTTCGTTCCGAACATTTCCATCGGCTTGCCCGTAGTCCAATCGCTCCGCCCCATCACGCAGCTGCCGCTCGATTGCCATCTCATGATCAGCGACCCAGGCCGGTACCTCGCCGCATTTGCGCAAGCCGGCGCGAACTGGATCTCCGTGCATGCCGAGGCCTGCGACCTTGGCACCACCCTTTCCGCCATTCGCCAACTCGGCTGCCGCGCCGGGGCCGTGATCAACCCGGAGACGCCGATCGACGCGCTGTTACCGCATCTCGCGACGGCAGATTATCTGTTGGTGATGTCCGTGAATCCAGGATTTGCGGGCCAAGTATTCCTGCCTCACTGCCTCGACAAAGTCCGCCAATTGCGCGCGCACCTCCAGCAACAATCGCGCGCCATCCCGATCCAGATCGACGGCGGCATTACACTCGCCAACGTATCCGACGCGGTCACGGCCGGCGCCGAAATTATTGTCGCAGGGAACACGATCTTCAAGAGTGCGGATTATCGAACCACGATCCAACAATTACGCATCGTTTAGTCGGGCGCTTTGACCCACCAATCCGTCCCGCCACCCGGCCGGTCTTTCAGTTCCACGCCCAACGCCGCCAATTGTTGACGGATCGCATCAGCCCGCGCAAAATCTTTCGTGCCGCGCGCCGTCGTACGTTCGGCAATTAACCGCTCAACTTCCGTCAAATCGACTTGCCGCGCCGCCACGGCCCGTTGTTGTAATCGTGCTTCATACACTTCCGGCGCACTCCCAAACACTCCAGTGAACGCGTGCAACACCGCACGCACTGCACTCCATTGCCCCTGCACCCACGGATGGATCCCGCCCGTGGCCGTGGCCTGATCGAGATAGCGATTCAACTCGCGGACCGCGTCGAAGACCACACCGAACAATCGCGGCGTATTCAGATCGTCATCGAGGGATCGCTCCACACGACTCGGCAACGCCTGCAACACGGCTACAATCGTTTGCTCGGCATCGTTGGCTGGAACCGGCGAGGTTTCCACTACGCCCGCCCCACCCCCAAGTCGCGCCGTCGCGGCATAAAATCGTTCCAACGCTTGCGCGGCGTCGGCAATGGCCTGCACCGTGAAGTCGAGCGACGATCGGTATTGCGCGGAGAGCAGGAAATAACGCAACGTCTCGACATCGTACTGCTGCAACGCTTCGCTCGTTTTAAAAATATTTCCGAGTGACTTGCTCATTTTCTGTCGATCGATATCGACCATCCCATTGTGCAACCAATAGCGCGCCACCGCACATCCGCGCGCCCCTTCCGATTGCGCGATCTCGTTTTCGTGGTGTGGAAAAATCAGATCCTGTCCCCCACCGTGGATATCGAACGGTTGCCCCAAGAACTCCACCGACATGGCCGAGCACTCGATATGCCACCCCGGTCGCCCCGGTCCCCACGGACTCGGCCACGCCGGCTCTCCGGGTTTCGCGCCCTTCCACAACGCAAAATCGAGCGGATCGCGCTTCGCTTCGTTGGGATCGACCCGCGCCCCGACCTCGAGTTCCTCGATCCGCTTGCCCGACAACTGCCCATATCCAGGAAAGCAACGCACCGCATAGAAGACGTCTCCACCAACGACATACGCTAAGCCTTTGGCGATCAAGGCTTCGATGGTCACGATCATTTGCGGAATATAGGCGCTGGCAAACGGCTCGTGGTCCGGCGCCGCATTCCCCAACGCCTGCATATCGCGCCGATACTCGGCAATATATCGCTCCGCAATCACGTGCCACGGCACGCCCTCGGCATTGGCGCGATTGATGATCTTGTCATCGACGTCGGTAAAATTGCGGACGAATGTCACCGCGTGGCCGTGTTGCCGCAGATAGCGCACTAGGACATCGAAGACTGTAGCGGACCGCGCATGGCCGATATGTGTCGAGTCCCAGACCGTCACCCCGCAGACATACAATCCGACTTTATTGGGATGGAGCGGCTGAAACGGCGCCTTTTTACGAGTCAGCGTATTATAGAGTGTCAGTGTCATAAATCATTGGGTGACTGGTGACTCGTGGCTGGTGACTGGGCAATGGAACGCACATGGTCCGTTCCCCAGTCACCAGTCACGAGTCACTAGTCACCCTTAACAACGCCACCGCCATCGCAGCGATTCCCTCGCGACGACCGACAGCGCCCAATCCTTCGTGTGTCGTGGCCTTAATGCCAATTGCCGTCCCAACCACGCCCAACGCGTCTGCCATCTTGGCCCGTATCGCGTCGACATGCGGCCCAATTTTCGGCGCTTCGGCCAAGACGGTCACATCGACATTGCCGATCTGAAATCCTTGCTGTGCCACCAGGTCCCGCACTTGGCGCAGCAGTAACAGACTGGAGGCTCCTTCCCACTGAGGATCCGTGTTGGGGAAATAATGACCAATGTCGCGCAATCCGGCTGCGCCGAGCAACGCATCCATCACCGCGTGCAACAAGACGTCGGCGTCGGAGTGGCCTTCCAATCCACGATCGTGGGGGATTTCGACCCCGCCGAGCCACAACGCGCGCCCGACGGCAAACCGATGAACATCATAGCCTAAACCTACGCGCATCCGGATTCCTCCTGCGAGAGCACCGCTTCCGCCATCAGCAGATCGGCCGGCGTCGTGATCTTCAGATTCGAGACATCTCCGCGCACCACCGCAACGGGCTCACCAATCGCTTCGACCATAGCGGCCTCATCGGTCACGGTCAACGCCGCGCGCTGCGCATGTTCCACGGCGCGACGCAACACACCGAGTGAAAACGCTTGCGGCGTTTGCGCCAACCACACAGTCTCACGCGGAACCGTTCGCTCAATAAGGCCCTCGGCGTTGACAGCCTTCACCGTGTCCTGCGCCGGCATGCCGACGATACAACCACCCCGCACGGCCGCTATACGCACGCATTCGTCGATCAGCGCAGGTCGAATCAGCGGCCGAGCCACATCGTGCACCGCGATGATCGTTCGCTCATCGAGAGGCGCTAAGACCGCGAGGCCGGCCGCCATAGAATCCTGACGCCGTGCCCCCCCACCCACCACATGCCGCAATTTCTGGTGTGTCTGCTGATACCGCTCACGCGTCCCGGCGACCAGTTCGGGAGCCACCACCAACACGATCTGGTCGATGCTGTTGGCCTGTTCAAAACGTCGAAGGGCGTGCTCCAAAATGGCACGCCCTCCGAGTAAGATATATTGTTTTGGTACGGCACTGCCGAATCGCGTTCCACTCCCTGCCGCTAGTAACACCGCCGTCGCTCGCATAGCTGCGCTTTAAGCGGTCTCGAAGATCTCGTCAATCTCCTCGGCAACGCCTTTTTCGTCTTTCTTGCGCGCAATCGCGAGTTCTTTGATCAACAACGTGCGCGCGGTATCGAGCATCCGCCGCTCACCGAATGACAGTTCTTTCTCGTAGCGCAACAAGGAGAGATCCCGCAACACTTCGGCGATTTCATACACCGAGCCGGTCTTAATCTTGTCCATATACTCGCGATATCGCCGATTCCATGTCTGGTTGTCGATCGCGATATCCCGCTCCCGCAGGATTTCATAGACGGCATCCACTTGATCGGGCCCAATCACTTCACGCAGCCCGACGGACTTGACGTTCGTGGTCGGCACCATAATGGTCATGCCGGTATCCATCACCTTCAGGATATAGAACTTCTGCTTGTGCCCGGAGATTTCACGCGCCTCAATGGATTGCACTCGGGTAACTCCGTGTGCGGGATATACGGCAATGTCGCCAACATCGAACTCCGGCTGGTGCATCCGTCCGACCATGACCCCTCCTTCGCTCTCCCCGTTGCCCAAAAATTCACCACTCGCGCTCAAACCGCCACACCGCTATTCAATCAGCAATTTTGGATACTTATAAGCTGCTGTCCCCAGGATTGGCGCTAGCTTGTAGCACAATTTCCCGAGGCGGTCAAAAAAAAGTGCACACTGGGACGATAGTGATTCATCCATCACCTTCCAGCTCGATGCATATCGATTGAGGAACGAAATGATTTTTCCGGTCGTGCCCTGCAGCGAAGCCAATGAATACGCTTGCACGATAACTGTGGGCAGGGACGGAATTAGCGAGCTCGGTGCCGTCGGTCGGCTACGCCGACCGACGGGTCGATCAACCGCACAGCCGGTTTGCCTGCGTCCACAGGACGCAGTTTGCCCGGCTGCGCCCGACCGACGCGAGGATTTTCTCATCCATGAGGACTGAAAATCCTCGTGTCGGCGAACCAGTTCATCTCTGCCCACAAAAAAGGGATATCCCCGCGGGGGATATCCCTTTTTTGTGGGCAGGGACGTAATTGAACCGCCGACACGAGGATTTTCAGTCCTCTGCTCTACCGACTGAGCTTCCTGCCCGCACAACGGCGCACTCATTCGCGTTTGTCGGGAGAAAATGCTAGCCCTTCGAGGGGAGCTTGGATAGAGCGCAGTTTCCGGTCGATCGGGGGTCATGAGCCCTCCGCCTAC